>NZ_CP150301.1:3412500-3712500 GCF_045040795.1 Oceanobacillus sp. FSL H7-0719
TTTTCAGGAGCCGAAGCTAGATTAATAAATGTAAGACCAGGTTTATTTGATAAACCTAAAAGGCAAAATTAAAGCTTTATTTACTGTAACTTAGTTAAGTGAATAAGGGCGCACGGTGGATGCCTTGGTACTAGGAGCCGAAGAAGGACGGGACTAACACCGATATGCCTCGGGGAGTTGTAAGTAAACGCTATATCCGAGGATTTCCGAATGGGGAAACCCACTGTTCGTAATGGGACAGTACGTATATCTGAATTCATAGGGTATACGAGGCAGACCTAGGGAACTGAAACATCTCAGTACCTAGAGGAAGAGAAAGAAAATTCGATTTCCCAAGTAGCGGCGAGCGAAACGGAAAGAGCCCAAACCAGTAAGCTTGCTTACTGGGGTTGTAGGACACTCCATACGGAGTTACAAAGAAATTCTTTAGACGAATCGACCTGGAAAGGTCAGCCGCAGAAGGTAACAGCCCTGTAATCGAAAAAGAGTTTCCTCCGGAGTGTATCCTGAGTACGGCGGAACACGAGAAATTCCGTCGGAATCCGGGAGGACCATCTCCCAAGGCTAAATACTACCTAGTGACCGATAGTGAACCAGTACCGTGAGGGAAAGGTGAAAAGCACCCCGGGAGGGGAGTGAAATAGAACCTGAAACCGTGTGCCTACAAGTAGTCGAAGCCCGTTAATGGGTGACGGCGTACCTTTTGTAGAATGGACCGGCGAGTTACGATTACATGCAAGGTTAAGTGGAAGACACGGAGCCGCAGCGAAAGCGAGTCTGAATAGGGCGTTTATAGTATGTGGTCGTAGACCCGAAACCGTGTGATCTACCCATGTCCAGGGTGAAGGTCAGGTAACACTGACTGGAGGCCCGAACCCACGTATGTTGAAAAATGCGGGGATGAGGTGTGGGTAGGGGTGAAATGCCAATCGAACACGGAGATAGCTGGTTCTCTCCGAAATAGCTTTAGGGCTAGCCTCAAAAAAAGAGTACTGGAGGTAGAGCACTGATTGAACTAGGGGCCCTCACCGGGTTACCGAATTCAGTCAAACTCCGAATGCCAGATACTTATTTTTGGGAGTCAGACTATGGGTGATAAGGTTCATAGTCGAGAGGGAAACAGCCCAGACCGCCAGCTAAGGTCCCAAAGTATACGTTAAGTGGAAAAGGATGTGGAGTTGCCCAGACAACCAGGATGTTGGCTTAGAAGCAGCCACCATTTAAAGAGTGCGTAATAGCTCACTGGTCGAGTGACTCTGCGCCGAAAATGTACCGGGGCTAAACGTATCACCGAAGCTGCGGATTGTTCTTACGAACAATGGTAGGAGAGCGTTCTAAGTGCTGTGAAGTCAGACCGTGAGGACTGGTGGAGCGCTTAGAAGTGAGAATGCCGGTATGAGTAGCGAAAAAAGAGTGAGAATCTCTTTCACCGAATGCCTAAGGTTTCCTGAGGAAGGCTCGTCCACTCAGGGTTAGTCGGGACCTAAGCCGAGGCCGAAAGGCGTAGGCGATGGATAACAGGTTGATATTCCTGTACCACCTCATGATTGTTTGAGCAATGGGGGGACGCAGAAGGATAAGGAATGCGCACGGATGGAAGTGTGCGCCCAAGCAGTGAGAAAGTCAGATAGGCAAATCCGTCTGGCAATTTCAAGCTGTGATGGGGAGGGAAATTTAGTACCGAAGTTCCTGATTTCACACTGCCAAGAAAAGCCTCTAGTTAGATCATAGGTGCCCGTACCGCAAACCGACACAGGTAGGCGAGGAGAGAATCCTAAGGTGAGCGGGAGAACTCTCGTTAAGGAACTCGGCAAAATGACCCCGTAACTTCGGGAGAAGGGGTGCTCCTTTAAGGAGGAGCCGCAGTGAATAGGCCCAAGCGACTGTTTAGCAAAAACACAGGTCTCTGCGAAGCCGAAAGGCGAAGTATAGGGGCTGACACCTGCCCGGTGCTGGAAGGTTAAGGGAAAGAGTTAGGGTTTTACCCGAAGCTTAGAACCGAAGCCCCAGTAAACGGCGGCCGTAACTATAACGGTCCTAAGGTAGCGAAATTCCTTGTCGGGTAAGTTCCGACCCGCACGAAAGGTGCAACGACTTGGGCACTGTCTCAACGAGAGACCCGGTGAAATTATACGATGTGTGAAGATGCACATTACCCGCGACAGGACGGAAAGACCCCGTGGAGCTTTACTGTAGCCTGATATTGACTGTTTGTGCAGCTTGTACAGGATAGGTGGGAGCCTTAGAAGCGAGAGCGCTAGCTTTCGTGGAGGCACCCGTGGGATACCACCCTAGCTGTATGAACATTCTAACCCAGGACCGTGATCCGGTTCGGAGACAGTGTCAGGCGGGCAGTTTGACTGGGGCGGTCGCCTCCTAAAAGGTAACGGAGGCGCCCAAAGGTTCCCTCAGAATGGTTGGAAATCATTCGTAGAGTGTAAAGGCAGAAGGGAGCTTGACTGCGAGACTTACAAGTCGAGCAGGGACGAAAGTCGGGCTTAGTGATCCGGTGGTTCCGCATGGAAGGGCCATCGCTCAACGGATAAAAGCTACCCCGGGGATAACAGGCTTATCTCCCCCAAGAGTTCACATCGACGGGGAGGTTTGGCACCTCGATGTCGGCTCATCGCATCCTGGGGCTGTAGTCGGTCCCAAGGGTTGGGCTGTTCGCCCATTAAAGCGGTACGCGAGCTGGGTTCAGAACGTCGTGAGACAGTTCGGTCCCTATCCGTCGTGGGCGTTGGAAGTTTGAGAGGAGCTGTCCTTAGTACGAGAGGACCGGGATGGACACACCGCTGGTGTACCAGTTGTTCCGCCAGGAGCATAGCTGGGTAGCTACGTGTGGAAAGGATAAGTGCTGAAAGCATCTAAGCATGAAGCCCCCCTCAAGATGAGACTTCCCATCACTTCGAGTGAGTAAGATCCCTCAGAGACGATGAGGTTGATAGGTTCGGGGTAGAAGCATGGTGACATGTGAAGCTGACGAATACTAATCGATCGAGGACTTAACTAAATTCTTTCGATGTATGTTGTTTACTCTTATTTAGTTTTTAAGGTATAAAGTTAAAAAAATACTTGCATTTTCTGTAAAGAATGCATATAATATAACTTGTCCTTCATTTTTGAATGTCTGGTAGTGATGGCGGAAAGGTCACACCTGTTCCCATACCGAACACAGCAGTTAAGCTTTCCAGCGCCGATGGTAGTTGAGACTTTGTCTCTGCGAGAGTAGGACGCCGCCAGGCATTCTAAAAAAATTATGCATGAATCAAAATTGCATATTTCTTATTATCGCGGGGTGGAGCAAAGCCGGATACTTCCTTGAGAAACATCTCGAATAGGCTTTGTGAGGAGTGTAAGCTTCTCCGAATATTCCCAAGACACGACGAACAGTCTTTATTATTATGCATGAATCAAAATTGCATATTTCTTATTATCGCGGGGTGGAGCAGTCTGGTAGCTCGTTGGGCTCATAACCCAGAGGTCGCAGGTTCAAATCCTGTCCCCGCAACCAATTTTATCTGTTTAACAATACTGGAATCCAGTATTAACTTCATTAAGTTACATTCATTATACTGGTCCGGTAGTTCAGTTGGTTAGAATGCCTGCCTGTCACGCAGGAGGTCGCGGGTTCGAGTCCCGTCCGGACCGCCACTATAAATATGATTATAAACACAGGATTTCAACTATGAAATCTTGTTTTTTTATTTATTTTATTTTTTTCCTGGTACAATTGAATAATCAGTTACTCCTATATTATTTCAATTTATATTGCTTTTTGCTATCATAGAGATTGTGAATAGAAGAAAAAGGTGAATGATTATGGATGAGTTTTCTCTAATTCAGAATATAAAGCAACCTTATTATAAACAGTCCTCTCTAATAAAGGGAATTGGTGATGATGCAGCTGTTTTTCGAGAAATTAACAATGATTTGGTTGTTGCAGTTGATACCTTTGTAGAAGGTGTGCATTTTACTAAAGAAACGATGGAACCATTTCACGTTGGCTATCGCGGACTTGCTGCGAACTTCAGTGATATGGCTGCAATGGGAGCAATCCCTATATATTATTTAGTTTCTATTACAGTACCACCAGATTTGGAAGAAACGTCCATTAATGAAGTCTTTAAAGGAATGGAGACTCTTGCTAAACAGCATCATGCTGATTTGATCGGTGGAGACACTGTATCAGGCAATAGTCTTGTCCTTTCCATAACAGTTATAGGAAAAGTTGAAAAAGATAAAGCCAGATTTCGCAGTGAGGCACAAGCAGGTGATATCGTATTTGTGACTGGTACATTAGGTGATGCATCTGCAGGTTTGCATTTATTGCAGGGTAAAGTAAATATAGAGAATTGGGATTACTTTATTAATCGTCATCGTATGCCGACACCTCGAGTAGATTTTGCTAGGGAATTAGCTGGTTTAAAACGAGTGGCATTAAATGATACAAGTGATGGTATAGCCAGTGAAGCACATGAAATTGCGGAGGCCTCCAAAGTTTCAATTATATTAATAGACGAGAGTATCCCTGTGCATCCGAATTTCAGGGAATTTTCACCTGAATTGCAAACAAAGTGGAAATTTTTTGGTGGCGAGGACTTCGAATTATTAGGTACTGTATCTCAGACGGATTGGTCAAAAGTAAAAAAGGCTGCCACAGAATTACATTTAAAAGTAAGCGAAATTGGTTATGTAACACATAAAGAAAATGACTATGTATATGTTAAAGAAGGCGGCGTACTTAAGCCGTTAATAAAGGCGGGCTATAATCACTTAAAGTAGGTGAGCATTTTGAAGGTAAAAGAGTTTATAACAAAAACGGTTGAAGAGACACAGCATATCGCAGGCAGCTTAGCTGCAATCTTAGGTCCAGGAGATCTATTGACACTCGAAGGAGAGTTAGGCACTGGAAAAACGGCTTTTACGAAAGGGTTAGCTAAAGGCCTTGGCATCACCCGTAATGTGAATAGCCCAACCTTTACTATTGTGAAGGAATATAATGGAAGACTGCCTTTATACCACATGGACGTTTATCGCCTTGAAGACTCAGAAGAAGATATCGGATTTTCCGAGTATTTTAATGGTGTTGGGGTTTCTGTAGTGGAATGGGCCAAATTTATAGAAGATTATTTGCCGGAAGAAAGACTGGAAATCGTTATTCATTATATAGATGAGCACTCACGAAAATTGGAATTTAAGGCGATTGGTGACCATTATATAAACATATTAAGAGAAATAGATGGTTAGGAGTTACTTCATATGAATATACTTGCAATTGATACATCGAATCATGTATTAGGTGTAGCAATCTTGAAAAATGAACAGGTGATTGGTGAAATAGTAACAAATCTGACTAAAAACCATTCTACAAGATTAATGCCAGCAATTGATGCCTTAATGAAGGAAGTTGGCATGAAAACGGAAGATCTGGATCAGATAGCAGTTGCCAAAGGACCTGGTTCTTATACTGGAGTTCGAATAGGTTTAACTACAGCAAAGACGCTTGCGTGGGTGCTAAATATTCCGATTGTTGGTGTATCCAGCTTAGAGATATTGGCATACCAAGGAAGTTTCTTTGAGGGTTATATTTGCCCTTTCTTTGATGCTAGAAGAGGTTTGGTTTATTCAGGGCTCTATAAATGGAAGAATAATCAGCTCATCCCTGTTTATGAAGATAAAAACATCCTGATGGAGGCTGTATTGGAAAAGCTGAAATCGGAAAAAGAACGTATATTGTTTTTAAGTCCGGAAATCGATAAGTTTCGCCAAGATATTTTAGAACAACTCGGTGATAAAGCAGTAATACCGGAGGGAATATTCCATATTGCGAAGCCAAGTCACTTAGGCTTGGCAAGCTTACGTTATGATGCTGCAGAAACACATGAATTGATACCGAGTTATTTACGCCTTGCTGAAGCAGAGTCTAATTGGCTAAAACAACAAAAGGAAAAAGAAACGCATGAATAGATTATCGATAAGGAGAATGGAAGTGCATGATGTTCCGCAGGTTTTGGAGGTAGAGAGGGCTTCCTTTACAACACCATGGACAACAGATATATTTTATCATGAACTGACTGACAATATGCATGCACATTATTATGTAGTTGTTCTTGATGATCGTATTGTTGGCTATGCAGGTATGTGGGTCGTGATTGATGAGGCACAAATTACAAATATTGCGATTCTTCCAGACTTTCGTGGACATAAATTAGGTGAAAAACTATTTCAGCATGTGTTGCTCACAGCTGTTAAACTTGGAGCGATAAGACTTTCATTAGAAGTACGAAAATCAAATATTGTAGCGCAGAAAATGTATCGAAAATTTGGGCTTGTTCCTGGAGGAATACGTAAAAATTACTATACTGATAATCAGGAAGATGCCATTGTAATGTGGGTGAGTTTTAAATGACAAAAGATAATATAATACTCGGAATAGAAACGAGTTGTGATGAGACAGCAGCATCCATAGTGAAAAATGGCAATACCATTCTTTCAAATGTCGTAGCATCACAAATTGAAAGCCATAAAAGGTTCGGCGGTGTTGTTCCTGAAATTGCATCACGGCATCATGTTGAACAAATGACTTTAGTACTTGAAGAAACAATCCAACAAGCAAAGGTAGACTGGGATGAGATTGATGCGATTGCTGTTACAGAAGGCCCTGGCCTAGTTGGGGCACTGTTGATTGGTGTAAATGCTGCAAAGGCGCTTGCTTTCGCTAAAAATAAGCCACTAGTTGGTGTACAGCATATTGCAGGGCACATTTATGCAAATCGTTTTCAGCAGGAATTTGACTTTCCGCTGCTTGCATTAATCGTTTCTGGAGGTCATACAGAGCTAATTCTAATGAAGGAACATGGACACTTTGAATTAGTTGGTGAAACACGTGATGATGCTGCAGGAGAGGCTTATGATAAAGTTGCTAGAATGCTTAAGCTTCCATACCCTGGGGGACCTGAAATTGATCGATTAGCGCAATCCGGTAAAGCGACGATTGATTTTCCTAGGGCATGGCTGGAGGAAGGCAGTTATGACTTTAGCTTCAGTGGTTTAAAGTCTGCAGTTATTAACAAAATCCACAATGCGGAGCAACGCGGTGAAACATTAAAAGATGAAGATATAGCAGCAAGCTTTCAAGCAAGTGTCATCGATGTACTGACTACAAAAACATTGCGGGCTGCAAAGGAATTTAATGTGAAACAAGTGATTGTTGCTGGTGGTGTTGCTGCAAATAGAGGCTTAAGAACAGAACTGTTAAGCCAGTTTGAAAAAGAAGGCATTCCTATATTGATTCCACCTTTAAATCTTTGTACAGATAATGCTGCTATGATAGCAGCAGCTGGAACTATAGCCTATGAACAAGGAAAACGTTCTGGACTGGATTTAAATGCAAATCCCTCTTTAGAACTTCTTTAATAACAGGTTATTCACAGCCATGTGGATATTCATGTGAATCATTGGGATAGCAATTATTAATTTGTTGATAAAAATGTGGATATAATGATTTTAAAATGTGGATATTGTGCATAAGCTTGTGAACAATAAGAAAATCGCACATTTCTAACGCTGCTATTTGTGGATAAGTATTTTGGGAAAGAAAAATATTGAGTTAGATAATTTAAGAAGTTTGGTGATGCAGCAATGTCAAAAAAACAGTCATATTATATACAGAGCGATTTGCTTATATTGTTAGTTTTATTTTTTACTACAAGCCTAATAGCAATTTATAGTGCACAGCAGCTTGAGCAATACGAAGGTAGAAATTTTGTGTTTATGCAAATTGTTTTTTTTGCTACTGGAGTTTTAATTGGTGCAGCCATTCAGTTTTTAGATATGGAGCAATTATATAAGGCAAGTGTATATATTTATATCGCGGGCGTGTTGGCACTTATTTTATTATATATAAGTCCAGCATCGATAGCAGAACCTGTTAATGGGGCGAAAAGTTGGTTTAATAGAGTTCCTGGTCTTCCCTTTTCCATTCAACCGGCTGAATTTGTTAAGTTGACAACGATACTCTATCTCTCCGTTACAATTAGCAAACATAAGGAAAAGTTTGAAAAAGCCGATTTTAAAAGTGATCTGCTCTTGTTAATGAAATTAGTAGCACTTACTGCTTTGCCTGTTGGGTTAATTATGCTGCAGCCCGATTTCGGTACGGCAATGGTGTATTTATTTATTTTAGGAATGATGATTATTTTCTCAGGAATCAGCTGGAAAATTATTTTGAGTCTTGTGGCCGCAATAGGTGCGTTACTTGGAGCTCTTCTTGCTTTTATTGTTAACTTTGCCGATTTGGCTAAGCAGATAGTTGGACCGGGTAAGGCATATCAGATTGATCGTATACTGACATGGTTCGACCCAACACAATCATCAGAGGGTGCAAACTGGCACTTTGATCGGGCTTTTATGGGACTTGGTTCTGGTCAGCTGTCCGGTAAAGGAATAGGCGGGATTGAAGTGTATTATCCAGAAGCACAAACAGACTTTATCTACTCTGTTATTGGTGAGACATTTGGATTTGTGGGTGGCGCATTTGTTATTTTACTTTTCTTCCTGCTGCTTTATAAACTGGTTTCACTAGGTTTAAGTATATATAAGTTTGTTCCATTTGCTTCCTATTTCTGTTTTGGTTATTTAAGTCTTATTTTAGTGCATGTATTTCAAAATATAGGAATGACAATCGGAATTATGCCGGTGACAGGAATTCCACTACCTTTAATCAGCTATGGTGGAAGCTCTGTGTTGTCTATCATGCTCGGTTTAGGAATTATCTACAGAATTGCAGTCGAGTACACGATTCAGAATGATTATTTATTTAAATAAAAGATTACTATAATATAATCCTAAAAAGCACGCTGCAATTAGCAGCGTGCTTTTTATTCATTCATGGTAACAATAATCAAGTCAATTCGGTTCTCTGCCATCTTACTTATTCTAAATTCAGTTTGATTGAAGTGAACTACAGGACGTTCATCCGGTTCTGGAATATGGCCAATTTGATTGATTAAAAATCCGTTTAATGTATCATATTTGCTGACAGGCAAGCCAATGCCGATAATCTCTTCAAGCTGATAAAGGTTAGTAATTCCTTCTACAGCATATTTATTCGGTCCAATCACTTTGATTGCCTCGTCTTGTGTTGTTAAAATATCATCTTCACTAGAAATTTCACCAACAATTTCCTCAATGATATCTTCTATTGTCACTAAGCCTTCTGTTCCACCATATTCATCAAGTACGATTGCAATATGAATGTTTTTCTTTTTCATACTGGCAAATAAATCGTCAATTTTTCTTGTTTCAATTACAAAATAAGGTTTGCGTATAAGATTCTTTAAATCAAATTCAGTTTCTTTGAATCCATCAATATAATGAAATAGATCTTTTATATGCAGCACACCAAGGATATTATCCACATCGCCTTCATAGACAGGGAATCTGGAATATGGATCACTGTTAACAAGTGATATTGTCTCTTCAAGTGAAGCATCAATTGAGAGTACAGACATATCTGTGCGATGCGTAATAATATTTGAAACATATTTATCATTAAATTCGAAGATGCGATTGATCATCGCTTTCTCAGCTTTATTAATCGTTCCGCGTTCACCGCCAACATCAACCATCATACGTATTTCTTCTTCTGTTATATCTTCATCCCTGGCATGAGGGTCCCCGCCCAGCAGGCGGACAACAGCATTTGTAGATAGTGTTAAAAATTTAACAACAGGGAAAAAGATTTTAAATAGAATTGTCAGTGGGCTGGCAATCGCTAAAGAAATTTGTTCTGATTTTTGCAGAGCAAGTTTCTTCGGTACAAGTTCACCGAGTACAAGTGTAAAATAAGATAAGGTTAATGTAATTATAATAACACTTACAGTATTTAATGTTGAATAGGCGATTGGCATACCGAGTGTATCAAGCCATGTTGCAAGTGGCTGAGCAAAGAAATCTGCTGCAAACGCACTTGCAAGAAAGCCTGCTAAAGTGATGCCAATCTGGATGGTGCTTAAAAACCGGCTGGGTTCTTGAATTAAATTATTAAGCATAATATATTTTTTATTTCCTGATTCCGCCATTTGCTTTACTTTGTTATCATTAAGCCCGATTAAAGCTATTTCAGATGCAGCAAAGAAAGCATTTATTACAATCAGGATAATCAGTGTAATTACTGCAACTACCATATCGTTACCTCCATAACAAGTTAAGCTATAACTCCTCTTGCAGGTCAGTCCATTCTTCTAATAAAGTCTCAACCTGTTGTTTCAGGTCTTCACTAAGCCCAGTTAATTCCAGTGCCTTTGTGTGGTCCTGAAATATTTCAGGCTTCGTCATTTCTTCTTCAAGTAATGTAATTTCATTTTCTTTTTCTTCAATTTGCTTTTCTATTTCTGCAATTCTTCTTTCTTTTTTTCTTTTTTCACTTTGAAGCTGCTTTTCCTCTTTAAAGCTGCGTTTACGATCATCCGTCTTTACCATTGTTTCTTTAGGGGCTTCGAGACGGGCAAGTTCGGCCTCTTCCTCTAATTTTTCCGTATAATAATCATAATCACCAAGATACATCTTAATGCCATCCTTACTCATTTTGGCAACTTGGTCTGTAATGCGATTAATAAAGTAACGATCATGGGAAACGAATAAGATGGTTCCCGGAAAGTCCATCAGTGCTGCTTCAAGCACTTCTTTGCTGTCAATATCCAGGTGGTTTGTCGGCTCGTCGAGAATGAGCAGATTAGCCCTTTGCATCATTAGCTTTGCAAGTGCAAGCCGTGCTTTTTCTCCGCCGCTTAGCGCATTTACCGGTTTAAGCACATCATCCCCACTAAAAAGGAAATTCCCTAAAACGGTTCGAATATCCTTTTCCATTACAAGCGGATATTCATCCCAAAGCTCTTGTAATACAGTTTTGTTAGAAGAAAGATTTGCTTGCTCTTGGTCATAGTAGCCAATCTGAACATTCGTTCCAAGTTGAAAGCTGCCTGAAGAAGCCTCTAATTTCCCAATCAGGATTTTTAAAAGGCTTGTTTTTCCCACACCGTTTGGACCAATTAAAACAATGCGTTCGCCACGATTGACTTGAAGGTTCGCATGTTGAAAAGTTGGCTTCGCTTCATTCGGATACTGTAAGGAAAGGTTTTCTGCTTTTAATACATCATTCCCACTTCTTTTATTGATTTCAAATGTAAATGAAGCAGATGCTTCATCGCCTAGTGGTCTTTCGATGCGGTCCAGCTTTTCCAGCTGCTTTCTCCTGCTTTGTGCACGTTTCGTTGTGGATGCGCGTGCAATATTGCGTTGAATAAAATCTTCCATTTGTTTAATTTCCGTTTGCTGCTTTTCAAATTCTTTACGTTCTTGCTCATAATCTAAAGCTTTTTGTTCTAGAAATTTACTATAAGTTCCATGATACTTTTTCGTTTTATGACGTGCTATTTCATATACAATGGATACGGTTTTATCAAGGAAATAGCGGTCATGAGAAACGATGACAACTGCTCCAGGATAACCTTTTAAATAGGATTCAAGCCAGCTCAGCGTTTCGATATCCAGATGGTTTGTAGGCTCATCAAGAATGAGCAGCTGTGGTTTTTGCAGAAGCAGTTTGCCGAGTGCAAGCCTTGTTTTTTGGCCGCCACTAAGTTCACTGATTTCCGTATCATAATCGTAGTCCTGAAAGTTCAGTCCGTTGAGCACCGATTTAATCTCGGCTTCATATGTATATCCGCCACCTGTCTGGAACGCTTGCTGCAAACGATCGTAATCAGCTAATAATTTCTCGTAAGCCGGGCTTGCATAATCTGTTGCAGATTCCAGCTGTTTTTCTATATTTCGCAGATTTTCTTCTTGCTTTCTTAAAGAATCAAAGACGGTTATTAGCTCATTCCAAATGGTTTTACCGGACTCTAGAGACATATGCTGGGACAGATAACCAATAGTCAGATCCTTTGGCTTAATTAACTCTCCATCATCATAGGTGAGCTCACCCGCCATAATTTTTAAAAGTGTTGATTTACCAGCACCATTTCTCCCAACAATTGCAATCCGATCCAAGTCTCTTATTTCAATCTTAATATTTGATAATATATTATCTGCACCAAATGATTTTGATAGTGCATTTAATTGCATTAAAATCATAAATTCACCCCATTAAAACTATTGTATCGTAAAATCATTATATAAGAAAACAGATTGTGAAAATAATCACGACATTTCAGTTAATTTCTGTTAGAATAGAGACAGGACTAATTATAACGTTTACATATGAAATGAGGTATTAATATGAAACAAAATAAGATACCACAGGCAACAGCAAAGCGACTTCCATTATATTATCGTTATTTGAACAATCTAAATCAGCAAGGGAAAAAACGTGTATCATCTAAAGAACTTTCTGAAGCGATAAAGGTTGATTCTGCAACGATTCGTCGCGACTTTTCTTATTTCGGCGCGTTAGGAAAAAAGGGCTATGGTTATAATGTGGAATACTTATTAGGGTTTTTCCGCAGTACATTAGACCAACATGAACTGACAGATGTAGCATTGATTGGGGTAGGTAATCTTGGAACAGCATTCTTAAATTATAATTTTACAAAAAACAATAATATCCAAATCAAAATGGCTTTTGACAGTGATGAAGAAAAAATTGGCAAAGTGTATGGTGGCATTCCGGTTTATGGGATAGATGAGCTAACTGAAAAGCTTGGAGATATCGAAGTTGCTATTTTGACAGTGCCGGTTTCAGAGGCTGATGCGATAACCGAAAAATTAGTAGATATCGGCATTAAAGGTATTCTCAACTTTACTCCGGTTCGTATTACAGTACCTGACAATGTTCGCGTGCACCATATCGATCTGACGGTTGAATTGCAAGCGCTTGTATACTTCCTGAAGCATTATCCATTAGAAAGTAAATAAACAAGATACAATAAGGCTTTCTTTTATAAGAAAGCCTTGTTTATGGAAAGAAATTAAATACAGACTAAGGGAAGAATGGAGCAGGGGTGTTTTAATTGAAGAGAAATTTAATGCTGCTATTTTTATGTTTTTTATTTTTAGCAGCATGCTCGAATAAAGAGGCAGAGGAAACAGATCAACCTGAAGAAATAACAGATGATACGCTGACTTCTGTTGTTGCAACGAATGTTGAAAAGTTAATGGAACAAGACTTTGATGGCTATATGGCAACAATACATCCAGATTCTCCAGTCTATGCGACAACGAGTGAGACAATTGAGGAGCTTTTTAATTATACACTGGACATCGATTTAAGTAATGTAACTGTTAAGGAAAAATCACAGGATGAAGCAGTGGTTTCTTATGTGCAGCAAACAATAAAGCTGGAAGGTCCTGATTTCGAAAAAAATGAAACGATTGGCGAACATTTACTGAGACCAGATGCTGGAGAATGGAAGATTTACAGTTCGGAAGTGATTGAAGTGAATGCAATTGACAGTGAAACGAAGGAGCCAAGAGCAGAAGCCGCAGAAATGGAAGGAGATTATGCTGCAGTCCTTTCCAATTTGGAACTGCCCCTCGACAATGAAGATTGGATACTAGCGAGTTATAATGAAGAAGAGGGTGAAGCAGTTGCTGAATATATTCATCCTGATGAGAACTTAGGGAACTACAGCAAGATTGTTACTGTGGATTATTATGAAGATGGCAATGAACAGAGTGGGCTGGAAAACTTCCTTCATGTATTTGAATTAAATCTGAGTGAAATCGCAACAGGGACACTTGAATTTGAACGGTTAAATGAAATAGAAACAGAAAATGAAGTGTTTTATCATTTTTCTTTAACAGAAGACAGCACACAAGATAATCAAGAAGAAATTGGCCGCATCTTTGTACAGGATAATGATATTTTTACGATACGTTATACAGTAATAGATGGGGAAATTGAAGAGAATGAAGAAATATTGAATACTTTAAGAGAGATTCAATAAAAAATGAGCTGCATGGAAGATACATGCAGCTCATTTTTTATCACTGTTTTAAAATATATGAAGGAGAATCATTTGTAAATCATCAAGCATTTTTTGCATATTTTCAATTTCTTCAGGTGTAATTGAATACTGCGCAATGACTACAATTGAGTTCATTCCGGCATGGACGATAATAGGTACGATAATTCGTTTGGTTTTCACATACAGAAAAGCGAAGACCATTCCCATTGTCGTATATCCAAGGAGATGGGAAAGCTCCATATGAATGACACCAAAAATCAATCCGGAAAGCAATGCTGCAAGGATGAAATTCATTCGTTTGTATAGTGTGCCAAAAATAATCTTCCGAAAGATAATTTCTTCTAAGATTGGTGCTATGATTGCAGGCAACAGAATGAATAGCGGGTTATAACGAGCAATGTCCATAATCTGCATCGTATTCTCTGACCCAGCAGGAATACCTAGTATGAAGACCTCGATTAGAGCTGCTGCATATTGAACAAGGAATGCCAGCAATATACCAAGGATAGACCAGCCAATAATACTGCCGGCCGTAGCGGCCTCGGGATCGGCACGCATTTGCATATCTGGTTTCATTAAATACAATATCGCAAATAGCCCAGCAATAAAACTGAAAATATTCCAGTAAATAATAATATCTGTGTAATAATCAATAAAAAAGCTTTTAACAAATAAAGCAACAGGAATTGCAGAAAATTGTACAATTAAATAGGTAAGAATGACATACCAATATCTTTTAGGCAATGTTTAACGACTCCTTTATCTATAGACCTGCATGGATGTTGAATGTGAAGGCCGGGTAAGAGTACCGCCTCGAATATAGCCGGACGATATTCTTTTATGACCATCTAATTATATATATTACATATCCCTAGTATTTTATCATACAATGGACGTGGGTTATAATTAAAGTGTTGCCAAAAACGAAAAGAAATACATATACAATACAGTTTTATGAGAAGTGGAATTAAAATAAAATTTAAATAAAGTTTAAAAGGACATTGCTTGCATTTTTTGAAGTAATTAATTATTATAATATTAGTGATTAGCACTCAAGAGTCTTGAGTGCTAATAATAAAAAATAGAGCTTGAATCAAGGAGGAATTCTAAATGATTAAACCATTAGGAGATCGTGTTGTTATCGAACTTGTAGAACAAGAAGAAACAACAGCAAGTGGAATTGTACTTCCAGAATCTGCACAAGAAAAACCACAGGAAGGCCGTGTTGTAGCAGTTGGTTCTGGCCGCGTTACAGATAGTGGAGAAAAGGCTGCATTAGAAGTTTCTGAAGGAGACCGCATTATTTATTCTAAATTTGCTGGTACAGAAGTTACATTCGAAGGCAAAGAGTATTTAATTCTTAGAGAAAATGATATTTTAGCAGTAATTGGCTAAGTTCAAAATTTAAACGTAAAAGTTAATAAATGAAATAGAATACGTATTTGTGAAAAATTGAAGGAGGACTTTATTTATGGCTAAGGATATTAAATTTAGTGAAGACGCACGCCGTGCATTAGCTCGTGGAGTGGATACATTAGCAGACGCAGTTAAAGTAACACTTGGACCAAAGGGTCGCAACGTTGTTCTGGATAAGAAATTCGGTTCACCACTAATCACAAATGATGGTGTAACAATTGCTAAAGAAATTGAATTAGAAGATGCATTCGAAAATATGGGTGCACAATTAGTATCTGAAGTAGCATCAAAGACAAATGATGTTGCTGGGGACGGTACAACGACAGCTACTGTGCTTGCACAAGCAATGATTCGTGAAGGACTTAAAAACGTAACTTCAGGAGCAAACCCTGTAGGGATCCGCCGTGGTATCGAGAAGGCAGTTGCTGAAGCTGTTACTGAATTAAAACAGGTTTCTAAATCTGTTGAAAACAGAGAAGCAATTTCACAGGTTGCAGCAATCTCTGCAAATGATTCAGAAGTTGGGGATCTAATTGCAGAAGCAATGGAACGCGTTGGTAAAGACGGTGTGATTACAATTGAAGAATCAAGAGGCTTCAGCACAGAGCTTGAAGTTGTTGAAGGCATGCAATTTGATCGTGGATATGCTTCACCATACATGGTTACTGACCAAGATAAGATGGAAGCAGTTTTAGAAGATCCATACATTTTAATTACAGATAAAAAAATCGGCAACATCCAAGAAGTATTGCCAGTTCTTGAACAAGTTGTTCAACAAGGCAAACCATTACTTCTTATTGCTGAAGATGTTGAAGGTGAAGCACTTGCAACTCTAGTTGTGAACAAGCTTCGCGGAACATTCAACGCTGTAGCAGTTAAAGCTCCAGGATTCGGTGACCGTCGTAAAGCAATGCTTGAAGACATTGGTGTCCTGACTGGCGGAGAAGTAATTACAGAAGATCTTGGATTAGATCTGAAGAGTGCTACAATCGAACAACTTGGTCGCGCTGCAAAAGTTGTTGTAACAAAAGAACACACGACTATTGTTGAAGGTGCTGGTAATCCAGAAGCAATCAGCAGCCGTGTAGCACAAATCCGTGCACAAGCTGAAGAAACAACTTCAGAATTCGATAAAGAAAAATTACAAGAACGCCTTGCTAAATTAGCTGGTGGTGTTGCAGTAATCAAAGTTGGAGCTGCAACTGAAACAGAACTTAAAGAACGCAAACTTCGCATTGAAGATGCATTGAACTCTACTCGTGCTGCAGTAGAAGAAGGTATCGTTTCCGGTGGTGGAACTGCTTTAATCGAAGTGTATAAGAAAGTAAGTGAATTAGCACTTGAAGGTGATGAAGCGACTGGTGTTAATATTGTTCTTCGCGCTATTGAAGAGCCAGTACGTCAAATCGCTACAAACGCAGGTCTTGAAGGATCTATCGTTGTTGAACGCCTGAAAGGTGAAGAAGTTGGCATCGGCTTTAACGCAGCTACAAACGAATGGGTAAACATGATTGAAGCTGGTATCGTTGATCCAACAAAAGTAACTCGTTATGCTCTGCAAAACGCAGCATCTGTAGCAGCAATGTTCTTAACTACTGAAGCTGTAGTAGCAGACCAGCCAGAAGAAGGCGGTGCACCTGCAATGCCTGATATGGGCGGAATGGGTGGAATGGGCGGCATGATGTAATTCATCGCTCTATCCCCTTATATATTAAGCTCTAGCAAAGGTATATAAGCTGGGGAGTCACCAAAAAAGCAAGTGGGCTTAATTAGAGGTCATCCATCAATTTACTGAATTTGATGGATGCCTCTTTTTTTTATTTCTTTTGTTATATGTAAATAAACATTTCTAGTTCCTAGTGAGAGTCGTTCCATAATTAATTCTAAAGGTACACCAGCTTATGCCAATAGGGAATTATGGAGGTGTCGCAAGCTATGTGGTGTTAAACTTTCATTTAGCTCTGCAAAATTTAAAATACGGGTCAGTCGGTTTTGAACTTTTTAATAGCAAAAACAACCTACGAATAGTATTTATTGATTATACTATGGTGCAGGTGTTTATATTGTCTTATTTTATTGTGTTAGTCTAATAAATTAGTGGTTTTTGTTTATTTTTACTTGTAAAACTGATTACGGTCAACGTTATTTACCACCTCTGCTATCTTTTGTACCAGTATTTCACAAACACTTTACCAAGTGATGCCAATATACTTTACCACGTAGGAGAAGGGCTATCCTTTTTTTGCCAAAGACAGGGGGAGCAAGCGAAGTGCGGTAGTATAAAGGGCGTTTTACGTGAAAAAGAGGACCCGATTTTATATAGTTAGAGTCTACCAAAACAACAACTATAGAAAGAGGTCCTCCCATGAAAGATATCATATCTACGCTGACAATGAAAGAGTTAGAACAAATTACTTATCGCGCACTACAAGAAAGTTTTTCCCAGGTGATGGCGGAAACCCTCCAGGAATTAGATGAAGCTATTGCTTCTGGAAGAGATAAAAAAAGATTTTACTTAAAAGACAAACGAACGCTAAAGTTTGAATCTGTCTTTGGGCAAGTGGAATTGAAACGGAATTTTTATCAGGATAGGGAAACGGGAAAGTATGTCTATTTACTGGATCAATACTTAGCTTTTGACGGTACCAAAGGAATGAGTCCGGTCGTACAAGACTTGGCTATCGAACTGGCTGTAACCGGTGTTTCCTACCGACAAGCAGGGGTGGCAATGGAGAAGCTTTTGGGCTATTCGGTTATTAGCCACGAAGGCATCCGCCAACAGCTTTTGAATACAGAAATTATTCCAGAAGAGTCCGTACCACTGGAGCAAGAGGTTTTATTTGTCGAGGTAGATGGGCTATACACCAAGAGTCAGGAAAAAGGGAAAAAAGGTAGGGAAGTAAAAATAGCCAGCATTCATCAAGGCTGGGAAATGAATGGAAAACGGGCAAGGCTTGTGGAGAAACGGCACTTTATTCACGAAGGAAACTTACCGTTCTGGGAGGAATTTGAGCAGTATCTCATGACGACTTATCAATACGATCCAACGAAGCATCAACTCGTGATCAACGGGGATGGAGCTAAGTGGATTACCTCTTGTAGAGACTACTTTCGGCATAACGCCATATTTGTCATTGATCGCTTTCATGTGGCCCGTGATGTACAGCGTATCTTCCGTGAACACTCCAGATACCGCTCGATTCGAAAAAAGTTGGCAGCATACGATTGGGAGGGTTTTATGGCTGAATTAAATAGTGCCGTGGGGACGCTTGAAAATGAAAAGAAAGAAGAACGATTGGAAGAGTTAATCGCACAACTTTCCCAGTATCCGGAGGCATTGGGAGATTACCGTAAAAAGCTGGAGAAAAAAGGCATAGATACAACGGGCTTCCGTCCCATGGGAAGTGCAGAAGGAGCCATGAGCGTGTTTGCCAGAAGACTGAAGAATGGGCGAAGTTGGAGCAAGGAAGGGCTTGGTAAATTTATCGATGTAATGGTCGCTCTGAAAGACAACTTGGAAATTAAAACACTGCACGGCATCCTGGAACAGACACAAGAACGGAAGCAAGAACTGAAGGCAGAAAAACCGCCGAAACATTTCGTAGAGAAGCTCAAAGACAGCGCCGCGGAAGCAACGCGTAATAACTTGGGTTACCTCAAACAAGCGATTGGGAAGCCAATTACAGCAGCATTGAAAGGCTTGCGCGGAATTTAAAAAATAGAAGAAACCTAAACATTTTAAAGCAATATAGGCTTGATAACGCTAACAAAATACTAGACGAAAACAGTATAAAATAAGGGACTTAAAAAAAACTCCCACAAGTACTTGACTCAATCGTCCGACATGGGCCTCATTCCATAAAACTGTGTTATTCTGTATAAAGACTGGTAAATTAGTTGTCATTCAGTGGTACATCTCTTGTCATTCTTTGGTAAATAAGATGTCATAGGTAGTACATTTTGTTGGCTGTAATCAGTAAAACGTAGTTTTTTATTCCCAGAAAAGTTTCGTGTAAAATTGGGAAAATTATAACACCCATTGTATAATTAAGTAAATGATTTATAATATTCTATTAAGAAAGGAGGTGCCCTCATGAGATTAGGGATTCTGCAATAAAAAAGAAGAAGAACGTGAATTTGAATTTATCTGACAGAGTACCGTGAAAAAAGTTTACTTTCTACACTTAGGTTTCCACAAACAATTCTGTTTAAGGAGATGTTGGACAAGAACGAGTAGTTGCAAGAATTGTTTGGATTCAGATATATCATTATTATTTCTGCCTTTCAAATAAAACGTAACACAATATTGAGGTGAAAAGTTGAAGAGAGCGCTTATTCTATTATTTATAATTGTTTTACTCGTTATTGGAACTAGAGTACTTAATTATCTTAGTATAGATGATGATCTCACGATGGACGGGTATATATTTAATAAAAAGTCAGCAACTTACCTCATCATAGACGACGACTTTAACTTAGAAGAAGCAGAGCAACTATCATCTCGAGATTTGTTGTTTAATTATCGCGAGATTTATTCATTGAATAAGAGTCCGAATATCAGGAATGGTTCAAGAGTCAAAATTTGGTATGATTATCCAATTGCGGAGACACATCCAGCTAAACTAAAAGTATTAAAGGTTGAAGTATTGTAACTTTATTTTGATAGTATCAAAATAAAAAAATAGGCAGATGAGAACTTTGAGAGCTGCTAAAATTATGTTTGTCATTTTATTTTCAGTACTCTTTGTATTAACTTCTGGAGTTTCTATTTTCGCTAGTCAAGGCCAAGAAAATACTGCTAGAACAGATATGGTGGATTCGCAAGGCAATCTTATTAAGTTTGAAGACTATAAAAAAGATATAAAACAGAATTTAGAAAATCGAAAAGGAGTTTTTCAAACTACTATAAATTACAAAGAGATTCCTAAGATAGACTTAGGGAAATCAGCTAAACAAAAAGAACTTCTGTATGAAGTTGATGAAGATCTTAATATAGTAGATAAATAGAGTTTGATAGTTTGGATATTAATCCTTTTGTTGTAATCGGGGCGGATCAACGGACTTTAGTTCAAAATCATTTAGTAGCACCACATATTCAAATATCTTATATTGAGTCCGATTTTTGGGATGGTACCTACTCTTGTACCGGCACAGTTATCGGTTTAGATACCGTGTTAACAAACGCCCATTGTGTGTTCGATGCAAATATGCAAAGAGGGGCACAAAGTATAAGAGTATATCCTGCTGTTGAAAATGGATTTGCTTTACGAGGACAATATATTGCTGAAAACTATTTTGTGACATCACATTATATTAATACAGGCCATGCTTCTGAAGACTTTGCAGTGATAAAGGTTGGTCCTGAAATAAATACTGGATTAGAAATTGGAAATGTAGGAACCAGGCCAATTAGTACTGTTAGTAATATACAAGGGAGTCTTATAGGTATACATGGTTATCCCGGTGACTTAATAAGGAATACCTTTTCACAATGGGGAGCATTCGGTCATGTTACAGAAGAAACTAATGATTTAGCATACTATAGTATAGATACTAATTCAGGGCAGTCAGGCTCTAGTATGTTGAGGTTAAATTCGATTGTTGGGGTGCATAACGCGAGTTACAGATTCTCTGACGGCACTATAGTCAATGGTGGTCCCAAAGTGACTAAAAGAGTGGTAGATTTCATTAGAGGTGCTCAAGCGCAGTAAGAAGAAATTTACTAAACCGAGTTAAAACTTGACACAAACGTTTTATTATTGTTTCTTATCATTACTTCTGCAGTTAAACCAAATAAAAACAGCCGTGAGTGCAACTATTAAGAGTTCTCGGCTTTATGTATATAAGTCAGATAGTTGTAGTGTAATCCCGGTCAGTATTAAATATATGTTAGATTATATATTTACTTGATCCGAATTCCAGCAGGTTCATTTTATTCTCGATAACATTAGTTACAATATTAGCGATTACGGTTGCACTTTACTTTGAGAAGCGGGCGTGATAACCTTCATTGGCAAAGCCAGCCTTGCTACGGCTGGCTTCAAGGCTTTGTACTCATGACCGCAGAGGCTCAAAGTAAAGTTGCAACATTATGTAATTGCAGTTGCAATCTTATGGATTTTTGTTTTGCAAAATACCCATACGTCTTGGAAGGCAATTTAGATAATGACTATTGGAAAACTCTATCAATAAAGTGGTGGAATATCCCGAGGTTAAAAGAGTGACTGCAGATAAAAGTTATTAACTCAGTTTAGAGATACATTGAAGAAGGTAAGGATTTCTCAATTGAGACAACTCTTTCTGGTAAAAACGCGATTATCAATCATCTGAGCATACTCATAAAGATGTTTGAAAGAAATAATATTTCTTCTGATGATATCTTCAGTCAGAATGCCTTGACCACCATTTTGTCTCTCATTGCAACTCTTTCAATGTTTTGTTCTACATTTCGGAGAGCAACTTAAAACATTGTCACATCATATCCCATATCTTTTGCTTTTTGCATTTGTCTTTTATTAAGTCTTGATTCTTTCATCTTCTTCTTTCTCATTCCAATCTTCCCATGTAATCCCATATGGTGCTCCTCCAGAAGTATAACCTGCAATAAATGCGAAGGTTTCATCGCTGTCTATCAATGTTTCTAATTCAAGTTTTTCACGTTTTAATTTTTTCTGTTCTTCTTTCTTTTTGGCTTTTTGCAGTGCAGTAACTTTTAAATCCTTTTTATAGCTGCTTTTAATTGAATATCCAAGCATTTCAAGCTCCTTGACTGCACATAGTTTATCAACTGCAAAGTATTTACTATAACCAGACACGAGATTTTTCCCATTATATGTTGGAACAAAGTGTGTGGCTGATTGTAAACGTTGAGAGCGATTCATTCGTTTACGTCTAGGAATATTTGATTTCTTTTTTTTGCTTTTTGTCATTAATAACACCTAACTTTTTTAATTTTGACAGAAAAAGTGGCAGGTACCTTTTTCAATTTACTTTTTACAAATTCGAATCTTGACGGCAGTACACCTAGTTTCTGATTATTCGTGCTATTTATTTCGTTCCTCATTAGTCGTTTTCTTCATGATCCGGAAGGCTAATTCTTCGTTTCATTATTTTTTCCCTTGCTTCATCCCGAGTAATCTTATCTTCCTTGTGTTTATTATAAAAGTCAATCATTTCAGCGCTAGTTTCCCGATTGAAGAAAGTATGCAAGTCGCGAATTTCTTGATCGGTAAGCGTAACTCCAAGTTTTGTAAGTTCGGCTACAGATTCATCAACTATCATAGTGCCATCCCATATTTTTTCTAAAATATCTTTTGCTAATGTTTTCACTTTTTCATCGATATGCACAAATTTATCTGTTTTATTTTCTTTTTCAGGAAGGCTAATTCTTTGTTTCCTTAACTCTAGGGCTTCATCTGATGATAATTTTTTTGCTTTTAAATGATCAGTAATTTCCTCTAGTTCTTTCTTTGTGGCAGCATCTATGCTTGCAGCAAGAAATTCATCTTTATCCATATCTTCGCCGGGAAGAGTAATCCCTTGTGCTTCAAGCATATCCTTTATCTCTTGAATTTGAATCTGAGGGGAAATATCATCGTTTGCAGACTGCCGTAAATTATCATTATCCTGACTAGGCATCGCATATATAGATGCTGCTGTCCCACCAATACCAACAGTTAATACCCCTGCCATGACGTAATTCATTACTTTCCTATTGAACATTCCCTCACCATCCCTATTTTTTATTAGGTTCTTTTCACTTCGTTAAACACAATCATTCTATCCTCAACAGCTGCTTTACTTTTCAAACTAATTATTCTGCATTTATTATAAGCTTACTATAACATTCTTAATAAAGAACGAAAAATTAATTATAAAAGGAAATTTTATTAGAAAAGATTAAAAATCAGGAAATATTAACTATAAAAAGAACAAATCGTTCTTTTTATAGTTAATATTTTGAAAATACTATGCTGTAATTTTAATAGAATGGAGGGACCATACTTTCATTTCATTTTTTTTAATCACATTGTTCTTTATTGAGAACGCAGAAGGGTGTGAGAATAATAAGGATTATCAAAAAAGAAATGGAAGGAGTAGACTGAAACTTCAAATCTATTAAATGAAGAAATGTGGGAATGAACAAACATTCACTAATTCAGCTATTTTTACTACCCAATAATAAAGCAGTTTCGAGTGAGTAGTCGGATAAATTAATAAGTTTCAATTTTACGGAGGAGAAGGAGGAAATGCATTGAGAAAAGAGAAGTTAATTAAATTATTTAGCAGTTTTCTAGTCTTTTTAATGGTTGTTTCACTTGTACTACCCGTATCAGCATCAAGGTCGATTGAAAATGAATCATTTAAAGAACTGCAATTTAACGAAGAAAACATGGAGCTAAAGGCGGCAGTTTCCGAGCAAATAGAGAACTCGGAAAGTTTACCAAAGCTGCATAAGGATTTACAGGATAAATCGGGGAATGAGATGGTTCCAGTCATTATCCATCTCTCGGCAAAACCGGTTGCATTGGAAAAAGGGATTGAATCATTAAAGGGAAAAGTATTATCAAAATCTAAAGTTGATACTATTCGTGACCAAATAAATAAACAGCATGGGCGTGTCGATAGAGAAATGGTTTTAAAGGGAATTACCTTTGATAAAGGTTTTTCCTTTGACACTGTCCTTAACGGTTTTTCTGCTGAAGTAAAGGCAGATGATCTTGACAAACTACTTGATATCACAGAAATCAGATTAGTAGAACCAGATACAATTGTTTATGCAACAGATATGAAGGAGCCAGGTGACGAATCATCTGTTCTTGAAAAGGATATTACGTTTGAGACACAGATGGACACGAGTATTCCACATCTGGGAATTGAGACGATCTGGGAAGAAGGATATAAAGGGGCAGGGGTTAAAGTAGCTGTACTTGATACAGGAATTGATTCAGATCATCCGGAATTCCAAGGGATTTATAAGGGTGGAAAGAATTTTATTGTAAACAGTTCAGATTATGCTCGTGAACGTGCAGATGATGAAGCACGTGAAACGTCACCAGCAGAGCGTCCAGAACATATGCCTGAAGTTAATGCAGATGGTCGTGCATTTTACACAGATCATGGAACACATGTAGCTGGAACTATAGCTGCAATTGGGGCGAATGAATACGGAATTAAGGGGATTGCCCCAGAGATTGATTTGTATGCGTACCGTGTACTTGGAGCATATGGAAGTGGAGCAACTCGGAAAATGATAGTTTAGCGTATGCGATTAACAATGCAATGATGGCAGATGTAATTGCTGTTGTTTCATCAGGAAACTCGGGACCAAATCGTGCAACAGTAACTACTCCAGGAACATCGCGTCTTGGAATCACCGTCGGTAACACGACAAATCCGGAAACGCAACACAACGCGGAAGTAAGCGTTACTGTGGGTGAAGATTATGCCTACTCGAAACAACTGCAATTCATGAGTACGACATATGGGCAAGATATAGAGGAGCAACTCGATGATGAATACGAACTTGTTGCAATTCCAGGAGTTGGAAATAATTCAGACTTTGAAGGAATCGATGTAGATGAGAAAGTTGCTCTCATCGCTCGTGGAGAGATTGCCTTTGTTGACAAAATTGCCAATGCAAAAGAAAATGGTGCAGTAGCAACAATTATTCATAACTTCTCAGGTGGCACGAACGCACCGGATGTATCTGATGTATTTTTAGGTGATAAATTTACTCTGATTCCGACAATTGATATGTCGGTAACAGATGGTGATGCGATTCGAAATGCACTGAAGACAGGCCCTGGTACTGTCACATTTGCGAACTTTAAGGCATCAGAGACCACGGGGGATGAGCTCACTGATTCTAGTTCACATGGTCCGTCCAACCCGAACTTTGATATTAAACCAGACGTATTAGCACCTGGAACAAATATTATGTCATCTATTCCAGCTTACAAATGGGATTTCCCTGATGCAAGCTATGAAAAGTCATATGATCGTTTTACAGGAACATCTATGTCAGCACCACATATCAGTGGAATCGCCGCCCTAATTAAACAAGCTAACCCAGATTGGGATGCATTTGATGTGAAAGTAGCCCTTTCTAATACTGCAAAATTGCTTGATAAAGAAAAATATGACGTATTTGCTCAAGGGTCTGGGCGGGTAGACGCTTATGCAGCAGCATTCCCGAGTGTTCTTGCCTATGCGGAGGATGAAGCTATACTTGATGCTAGTGGAGAAGTTGTGCCAAACATAAAAGGAACTGTTACGTTTGGACCTCAAGATTTAAGCGAGAAAGTTTCAGTAACGAAGCAAATTCGTGTGAAAGATTTGCAAGGATCAGGTGGAGAATTCAATGTGGAAGTGGATGTAACCAAGCCATTTTCCGATGCACATTTGACGATTGATAAAGCTTCCTTTAGTTTAGCGCCAAATGGAGAAGAAGTAGTAAACGTAACATTAGTAGTTGAAGGACAAGATACGAAGGCAGGAGACGAATTTTTAGGATATATCCATATTAATGGAGGGGACAACCTTATTTCCCTGCCATTTGCAGCAGACTTTGGAGGAGTAGCGCCGACTGAAATAAAGGATATGAGCATTACGGAAACAGATCTCTCCTTTAATGGGGATGGTGTGAATGATGAAGCAATGCTTTATTTTACGATTACAGGGGATGTCGGGACGAACTATATTGAACTTTGGGATATCGAAAATCCAAATGGGGGTTATTATGGAGATGGCTATATTGGTTACCTACACGCAAGTAATTCTTTAGGTGCGGGTTCTTATCAATTAGGAATTACCGGAGAGTATAGATCGTGGGATTCTCCTCAGGATTTAACAGCTATTCCTGATGGCGTATATACAATTGACTATACAGCTGAAGCAGCATCAGGCGTAATTGGTGACTACGTAGGCCCGATTTTTGTTAAATCAACAAACCCTGAAGTTTCAGGTGAGGCTGCTGAAAACAAAATCACAGGTCAAGTAACAGATAAGTACATCGGCTACATTGATGTTCTAGCGCCATATGGCATTGGTTATGATCTCAATACAAAACTAACAGCATCTTATGTCATCACAAATGATGGTGCAGAAAGTGATTCACTCCCATTAACATTAGAACAGGACGGTTCATTTGAAATCGACCTAGATCAGGAAGCGGATAAAGTTACAGTGAAAGTAGAAGATGCTGCTGGAAATAGCGGTGAAGCAGAATTTGCGGTGGAAGCAGTAAAAGTGAGTCTTTCTGTTGATCCATCAGAAGTTACGCTTGAAGAAGGAACAACACAATCAGTAGTAGTAACTCAAACTACGAAGATTGGAGACGAAGTAACGGAAGAAGATGTAACAGCTCTAGCGGAGTACGCCGTAGCTGATGCGTCTATCGCCACAGTAAATGCTGGCGTTATTGAAGGAATTGCTGCTGGAGAGACTACTGTCACCATCTCCTACGGTGGAAATGAAGTAATGGTAGATGTAAGAGTAACCGAAGCTCATTCTGAGCCGAATCCTAACGCAGAAGTTAGCTTGAAAGTTGATCAAGATATCCTTCTAGTGAATAAAGGAGAGACTGCACAAGTTAGAATCACAGAAGTAACTACAATTGATGGTGAAACCACAGAAAAAGATGTGACAAACGAAGCAGGATTATATCAATAGTAATGTGTAAAAAACATTATAAAAACAAACCTTTTACTTTAACTACATGGATTCAACGCATACTCATCAAATCGAAAATATAACGATGAAAAGAAAATTTATTCAAATTTTAAAGGGATAACAAATGTTATCCCTTTCCTCTTTAAACAAAATTGTTATTCTTTACTTTTCAATAACCTTAAACTGTTTAGTGTTACAAGTAATGTTGCTCCCATATCGGAAAATATCGCTATCCATAGCGTTAACCAACCAGGTATAACTAACAGCAATGCCACTAATTTAATTACCAATGAGAAGGTAATATTTTGTTTTATAATCGTCAAAGCCTTACGGCTTAAATTAATGGTATATGGTAATTGTCTTAAATCATCTGACATTAAAGCAATATCAGCTGTTTCTAGTGCTGTATCAGTTCCAACACCACCCATTGCCACACCAACAGTGGAAGCTGCAAGAGCAGGTGCATCATTCACGCCATCTCCAACCATTCCCACACTTTTATGCTTTCCACGAAGTTCTTTAATGAAATTCAATTTATCTTCTGGAAGCAAATCTGCTTTAATATCTGAAACACCGACTTGTTTTCCAATCTCTACTGCTGTCCTTTGGTTATCACCTGTCAGCATCACTGTTTCAATTCCAATGCTGTTCAATTTACTGATGACATCTTTTGATGTTTCTCTTATTTCATCTGCCACTGCAATAAGAGAAAGGATTTCTTGTTCCGTTCCTAACACCATGACTGTTTTTCCCTGCGCCTGCATTTCAATAATCTGTCGTTCTTGATTCCTTTCAATGCTTCCATGTACTTCTTCAAAAAGATTTGGACTACCTACATAATATAATTCATTATTTACTTTTGCTTTTACGCCTTTACCTGTAATAGATTGAAAATCTTCAACCAATACTCCATTAAAGTCCAAACTGTTTTCTTCTGCTTTTCTCATAATTGCTGAAGCAAGTGGATGCTGTGATCCCTTTTCAATAGCTGCTGTAATAGTCATTAATTCATTTTCATTTCCACTATACGTTATAATGTCCGTTACGGCTGGAACACCTTTTGTTAATGTTCCAGTTTTATCGAAAGCAATTGCTTTTAGAGCTCCTGCTTCTTCCAAGTGGATGCCACCTTTAATTAAAACACCATTTTTAGCTGCATTTCCTATTGCAGTAACTACAGCAACAGGTGTTGAAACAACTAGAGCACAAGGACAACCAACTACTAACACAGCCAAGCCTTGATAGACCCACATGCTCCAATCAGCTCCAAATAGTAAAGGGGGAACAACAGCGATTAAAAGAGCCAAGACGACAATAGCTGGTGTATAGTACTGTGCAAATCTATCGACAAACGCTTGAGAAGGTGCTCGTTCTGCTTGGGCTTCTTCTACCAAATGAATGATTTTTGATATCGTGGTATCTTCTACCTTTTTTGTTACTTTTACTTCTAGTAATCCTTCCTCATTCAATGTTCCTGCAAAGACTTCATCACCAACAGTTTTGGTTACTGGAACACTTTCTCCTGTAATGGCGGCCTGATTTAATGTCGATATACCCTGAATAACTGTTCCGTCCATCGCTAACTTTTGGCCAGGTTTTACGATCATAATATCGCCCACTAGAATATCTTCAACGTGTACTTGCATTTCTTTATTTTCACGACGAATTAGTGCTTCTTTTGGAGCGATATCCATTAACGATTCAATGGATTGCCTAGCCTTGTCTACTGAATAGCGCTCTAACGCTTCGCTTATAGCGAACAGGATAACAACCATTGCCCCTTCTCCCCATTGACCAATCACCGCGGCTCCTAGAATGGCAATAGTCATTAGCGTATTCATATCGAACTTAAATCTGCTTAAATTTTTAAATCCTTTAATAAATAATGAATATCCACCAATTAAGATGGCTGCTGCAAAACCAATCGTTGGAAGAATATGACCTTCCCCATATTGCTCGCCCAACAACCAACTCATAACAAGCAATATAGCTGAGATATAAACTTTAATATTTGCTTTCTGTTTCCAAAACGATTCACGTTCTATTTTTTGTTCTTTTTCATCTCGAATCTTTAAATTTTCAAAAGCACCTGCTTTTTCTAATTCCTCAATCGTTGTACTTCCGTGAACATAGATTTTAGATGCCCCAAAGTTTACTTTAGCATCTTCAACTCCTTGTAATTTTTTTACGTTATTTTCAAAGATATTTGCACAGCTTGTACAGGTAAATCCCTGAACTCGATAAGCTTTCATTTCTTGTTCCGATAATTTTGCTTGTTGATCAGACATTTACTTTTCCTTCTTTCTCATGTTTTAATGCATTAACAAATAACTGTTCAACATGGTCATCATCCAGCGAATAAAACGCTAATCTTCCTTCTTTTCTAAACTTAACAACTCCTTGCGTATGAAGCGTGCGTAAGTGGTGGGAAGCATTTGCGACCGTGACATCAATAATATTTGCTATATCACAAACACATAACTCTTCACCTTTTAACAAGGCAAAGGTAATTTTCGCCCTATTTTCTTCCGCAATAGCTTTAAATAATTGGGCAACACTAGAAATATCTTCTTTCTCTAATTCTCTTTGTATTCGATTAACTTTTTCTTCGTCATAACAATAAATTTCACAAGCATCTTTATTATTCATTTTCTCACTCCATTTCCATTCAAGTCCCTACTTGATTATATTGTACCCTTTCTACAAATCATATTCAAGTGAACACTTGAATGAAAGAGAGTTAGATTTCCAATTACGGACAAATAAGAAGTATAATCTAGCTTAAAACAACTTCCCATATAATTTTTGAACTTGATCTTTTAATTGTTTATTTTCGTCCTCTAATGCCTTTATACGACTTTTTAGTGTCCTTATTAACACTTCCTCTGAACGAGGGCTTTTGCTTTGTTTACGGGGAATTAATTCTCTTATTTGCATCCCTCTTAAAGTCTCAATTCTATTTCTAATGTCTTTCTTTTTGTAAAGCCACGACTTTGAAACATTTGCTTTTTCAGAAACAGAATTAAAGTTAATTTTCTCTTTTTTAATTACCATCTCTGATATGGTCTTTTCAACTCTAATTCTTGTTTTCTCTGACTTCTCTTTTGAAAGTTGAATTATAGCAGTTGTATTACTCTTTTTTGTCATCTAATTCGTCTCCTTTAAGGAATGAATAATCTGCTCTAACCTATTTTTAACATGTTCGTTAGTTTCAATCTGACGCTGCCATTGATTCTGTTTAGCCCTATTTAGTATTTCCTTAGTTCGGTCTAAGTGCTCCTCATGTTCATTTAAAAAACTTTTACTTGTACAGAAATTCGTACAAGTTAAACAAGCGTTAGCATGAGGACAAGGTCCTGCAATTACTGGTAAGCGACAGTAACCGTTAGGAAGAGCTTGTGCATTGATATTCTTTTTAAACCATTGAAGATCTGTATTGTCAGCTTCACTATTATCTTCGCTTAACTCCAGAATGCTGCCGTTATTCGTCACCAAAGTCTCCTTGAATTTTGTGAACTCTTTTTTTAGAGTTTCATCAAATATATGAGCATACCTTGCGGTCATTTCTGGTGATTCGTGACCTAAAAACTTTTGAACAATATGCTGTGGCACTCCGTTGTTTATCATTCTAGTACCAACAGTATGCCGAAAGGCATGAGCATGAAATCGAAAAATTTCTCCCTTATTATCCGTTATCTTTTCTTCATAAGCTAATTCATTTAATTTCACTCTAAAGGTATCCTGCTTTAATGGAGAGCCGTCTTTTCTTGGAAATAAATACTCACAGCCATTATCAAAGTCATCAGCTACCCTTTGTTCCTGAACGAGTATCAATGCAGCAATTTCTTTAGATATAGGAATGATATGTTCTTTTTTCATTTTCCACTGATAATACTTCAAGAAGCAATCCCCTTCTTTATCCGTAATAACACTACCTTTTTTCAACGTACAAAGTTCACTGATACGCATTCCGCATTCTTGAAGTACCATAACCATAGTAGCTATATAAGGTTCTAATTTATCTAATTTCCCGTTTAATTGTTCAAGTACATGTTCATCAATATAACGTGGTTGTGCCTTCGGCACTTTAGGATAATCTTCTTGAAAGATAAGGATCTTAGAAGGAGAATCATTCCATTCAAACCTTTGAATAGTAGAGAAAAAAACATCTAAAGTAGATATTCGTCCAGTTACCGTACTTGGTTTTAAACCTTTTAAATTAATTTCATTTAAATATTGCTCAACTTCTTTTCTAGTTAATTGATGAATCCTTCGTATGCCTTTACAATTTTTGTTTATAAAATTAAAAAACTCTTTTAATCTTGATGCTGTATCAACAACATGAGAAAAGCTACGTGTATTTAACATTAATTTACAATACCGCTTAACTAATTCTTTAAAATAATCATTTTCAAACCCCTTGAAATTGATTGTGTATTCATAGGATGTTGGATTTACCTTATCTTCCGATAATGAAAGTTTTCTTCGATTCCAAACATCTTTCTCCCATTCATCGCCGTCAAAATAGAAATCCTCATAGAACTCCATAAACTGTTTAAGATTAGTAACGTAGTAGGAGTTCGCATATACAGGTATTTTTTTTGATTTATATCAAGCTTGTAATTTGTAGTCGTAGTTTTTACTCCTTGTTCTGCTAAGTAAGTACGGTATTCTGTCAAAGCTTTTTTTATAGGTACGTCAGTTATAGATCTAATGTCAGGATATTTTAAATTTAAAAATCCCAACATTCGGCTTATCACTGTTCCTTTTCTAATCCAAACAGATTTTGCATTCCAAGTTCCATTATTTAAGTGAACATAATAAAAATATTTTAATTCTGTTTTTAACCAGATGTTTTCTACTTTATCAAAGTTTACCCAACGATTTTTTAACGAAGGATTCTTACTTAACTCTATCGCACTAGGATGTGGGCAAATTCTTATATCCCATCTATCTGCTGCCCAAAACCCTTGTAAGACACTAGTCATATCCGCTATTTTTTTATTAATCTCTGTGCTAGTGACAAGCTTTCGATTTGTTGCAACGCTTGGAAATTTCATTTCTATTTTTCTCTCCCTTGTAGATACGCTTTATATTCATCTTTCATATCTTGATCTGAAAGATGAACGTACGTATCAAGTGTTGTTTGTACATGTGCATGACCTAACCTTTTTTGTACGTAAGCAGCATCCCATCCACTTCTAATGAGTTCAGTGGCATGCGTATGACGTAACATATGGGCAGTGAAGGTAATCCCTGTCCGTTTTACCAATCGCCTAATAAGGTCTAATACACTTTGATATTTTAAAGGTTTCCCAAAATAAGATTCTTTGAGATTTATAAATATATAATCATGCTCTAAATCTTCTCCATATTCATGAACTAAATAATCGGTATATAAAGCCATTAATTCCTTGCTAACATCGATTGTTCGTTCTTTTCTAAGCTTAATATAAGCCCCGTTTCCATTATGATCTCTTGGTGTGATATTAATCAGATTATCCCAAGGAGAAATATCTTCGATACGAAGAGATAATACCTCCCCAACCCGAAGTCCTCCTTCATACATAAGCATAATAAGTAACTTATCTCTTTTGGTATGACATGCATCAATTATTGCTTTAACTTGTTTGTGTTCTAATACTTGTACAAGTTTCTTTTTGATCCTAAGCTTTAAAATATTTTTTTGATAAGATTTTCCTTTAGAAATATGGTGAAGAAATCCCTTAAAATTTCTTCCCCTTGCTTCTTTAGTCATATCTATAGCTTTAAAATCTCCTGTACGATTTAAATACTCTAAGAAACTAGTTACAGCATTAAGTATCGCATTAACGGATGTTTCTTCTCTTTTAGCCTTCTTTGGTTTTAAATCTATTACCTTTACATCCCCCGTCGGATTTCTTAACCATCCCACAAAGTTTGCCATTTCCTCAAATTTTAAGTCTTCTAATTCAATTCCTCTCTGGCTCATAAATTCATAGAATAGCTTAAGATGGTAACAATATGTTTTAATCGTATTCGGCGCTTTTCCCGTATTATCCAAGTATTTTATGTATCTCTTAACCAGTTCTACCACTTCAAACTTTTTGTCTAGTAGTATGTATAATGGATATGGTTTTTCCTCCACAACTACTTTTTGAACTTTCATTTCTCATCCTCCCTTAAATACTTTAACTTTTATAAATAATACCTATATATATTCATTAGTTAAAGCATTAAAATTAAAAAATCCTAAACTTTGAGTACTTAGAGTACTCTAGTTTAGGATACTATGTTTATTGCCTATACAGCGGCTGATGAAGATATTGTTACGATTAGCGAAGGTGCTATTTTAGGCAAGAATCGTGGTATCACAGAAATAACCGCTGAATACGGTGAAAATACGGTGAAAATAATGGTTGCCGTTGCAGACATGAATGGTCCTCGTATTAGATTACCGTAAGTAAAAAATAACTGGGACGGTTCTCTTGTTTTAAGGAAACAAGAGAACCACTCCATTTTTTATGGAAGGCTCAAAACAGTGTATGAAGCGTAACGTAAAATCTGTTAAAGAATGCATAAAATTTACATTTTTCTAACGAATCTCTTAAAAAATGGTTTAAGTTGAAAGGTATATGGCTAATCTGATACATCTTTGTAAGCTTCTCATAAGTTGATCAAACTTTTGAGAAGCTTCTTTTTACTTGTCAGTTCAGTATTTCCTTCTAACAGGTTTAGCTAAGCAAAACTTTAAGCTTACGAGTCGTTACCCTTCGAAATGGGGATAATGAAAATATGCAATAAAAATACTAATGAGAGCTAGGTGATTAGGATATTTCAAATAAGTTGTTCATGCAATAGAAAAGATGGGCATACTGCTCCAAAAGAAACAAAAAGTTGATGAAAACTCAATTAAAACATGAGATACATGTAGTCAACTCGGGGAAAGCCTGCTATAATTGACACTTGCTCAAAAATGAAAAAAGTGTCTAGTGAGAATTGTTTTTTTCATCTGTGTGAAGAATGCTATCGGTTGAGTTCAAACAGTCTTCAATCCATATCACTGTCTTCATCGCAAGCTGGCAAACAAATCGCCAAATTTTCCGACGAAGCAAATTTTGCCCTCGCTCCCACTCCTTCAACAAGCACACCGTAATTCTTGCAATGTTATTCTTTTGCAAAAATGAAACAGGTAGTCTGCCGATTTGGAGAAAAACGCAATGCTTCAGATGATACGATATATTCGAATGATATTAGACTAGCAAAGGTTCTTATCGGGACAAAACACAGCCAGTCATTCGCTTCACAGCTTTGTCAGAACACGATTCTTGCGACAAGTCCATGTTTCTGCTTGGGTTAATAAATTTATCTAAAAGGAGAATACATCATGAGCAGTTATAACACAGTACTAGGAAGAAATACGGAAAATGCTCCGAACGGTAACGGTCTATATTCACAAACTGTTGCTTTCTCTCATTACAATAATCTTTCAGCTCAATTACCTTTAGACCCAAAAACAGGTGAATTGGTAGCTGGTGGGATTAAAGAACAGGCTGAACAGTGTTTTAAAAATATCAAGGAAATCGTAGAAAGCATCGATCATGTTATGAGTGATATCGTTAGAATCACTGTATTCGTTAAGAATATCAAAGATGTTGACGCAGTAGACGAAGTTTATAAATCGTTCTTCCCTACCTATGTTCCTTCACGGACAACAGTTGCAGTTGCAGCTTTGCCAATGGATGCTTTAGTGCAAGTTGAAGCACTTGTTTCACACGGCGAAGGCACAATTCCAAACGCACCACAAGCAGGTGACCTCATCAAGCTTACAAATAACACGGAAAATGCACCAACAAGTTCTCTATCTGCACAAACAGTAGCCTTCTCTCATTACAATAATCTTTCAGCTCAATTACCTATTGATCCGAAAACTGGAAGATTGGTTGCTGGTGGCATCAAAGAGCAGACTGGACAGGCTTTAAAAAATATCAAGGCAATTTTAGAAAGCATCGACGTTCCTTTTGATGATATTGTTAAAATTAATATCTTCCTTAAAGACCTTAAGGATATTGATGCTGTAAATGAAGTGTATACAACATTCTTCCCAGACTCGGCTATTGCTAGAACTGCAGGCTATGTTCCTGCACGAACAACAGTTGCAGCTGCAGCTTTGCCAATGGATGCTTTGGTACAAATTGAAGCAGTGGTATCACATGGAGACGGTACACCACCACAAGCTGTTGAAGACAGACATGGAATCGTTATCTGGGCAAACAACACGGAAAATGCACCACAGGACGCTCTATCTACACAAACTGTAGCATTTTCACATTACAATCACCTTTCAGCTCAATTGCCAATTGATCCGAAAACTGGCAAATTAGTAGCTGGTGGTGTCAAAGAACAGGCTGAACAGTGCTTGGCAAATATCAAAGCAATTGTTGAAAGTATCGACCATGTGATGGATGATGTAGTTAAAGTAAATATCTTTGTTAAAAACATTGCAGATATGGATGCGGTGGACGAAGCTTACAAAACATTCTTCCCAGGCGGTGTTCCTGCACGAAGAACAGTTGGCGTATCGGCTTTACCGCAGGATGCATTAGTTCAAATTGATGCTATTGTAGCAAACGCTGAAGGAACACCTCCAAAAGCGTAAGATATTTGTTTGGAGATATACAGGAACAATCAAAGTTTCTTGTTAATGCCGTGGTGCATGCGACACCATATATTCGATTCATAAATAGGAAGGCTGTCTCAGATGAAAAGTGAGACAGCCTTCATTTTTTTTACAGCATAGTTGAAAAAGCATCAAGATTTTAGCCGGTTATGGCAGAAATCTTGATGCTTTTTTTAGAAAATTATAAGTTAATATCTTTCATTAATTCCTTCAGTTTACTTGATGTCGTTGTCAGCGTTTCTATTTCTGACATGAATTCTGTTAACATCTTGGATTCTTCTTGAGAGGATTTCGCGATTTCTCCAAAGTCCTCCTGCATTTGTTCAATAGATTTTTTAATAGCACCAAGTGTTTCTTCTATACTCACTGTTGCTTCCTTTGAACTAATTGCAAGTTTTCGCACTTCAGAAGCAACAACACCAAATCCAGCACCTGCGTTTCCTACTCTCGCAGCTTCAATTGAAGCATTTAAACCAAGTAAATTTGTCTGATCACTTATTCCTTTTATTGTTCCAGCTATATCCGTAATCTTTGTAGAATATTCTACTGTGCTTTTTGTATTCTCGGTAATTTGCTCCGAGGTAGCAGTTAGCTCTTCTGAATGGGCAGCAATAAATTGGACCTTGTCTGATAGAGACTCAGCAATGCTGTCCATGGCTGCAACGATATCATTAAATGTATCTTGTTTTTTCGTACTAATTGCTGCATTTACAGCGGCGATTATTTCATTATTCTCATCCTTGATGGGAAAAGAAATACTTACAAAAGGTATGCCATATTCTTCTTTTGGTACTTTAACAACAGTGGTTCCTGATTTATTTACCATTTTATAGTTTAAATATCCTTCCGGAAGTGGGTCCCCAGGATTATGACCAAAATTCAATTCAGAGCTTGGAGAGTAATACACATATTTTTCATGATCAAATACTGTGATCATCATCTCTTCTCTTAAAATTATCTTAATATAAGGTATTGACGTAATAAATGCTTGAACTTTATCCAATAAAAAAACTCCTTTATTTAATATCCTTTATATAATATCGGAACATAATGACAGGAGTTAATAAAAATGTTTATTTTGAGTATTTGTATAATTTTAAAGCAGGATTCTTTATGGCATTTATAAACGAAGAGTTTCAATTTATATTAGTGAATAATGAAGTTCCATCAGATGGAATACGAGTTCAAAATATATATGGTAAGTTTTTCCTTGAAATTTCTTCATTTATAATATAAAAGTCCGATATAAAAGATGGGAGTAGATACATATGCCTAATGTAGGTAAATTTATGACAGAAGGACGTATAAAAATGCAAGATACCTTAATACAAAAAGATGTACATCCAGTCCTGCAATCCTTTATTCAATTGGCTCCATATTTTCAAATGCTGGTTAATGATGATATAACGATTGGAATTTACGATACAGAGAAATTAATCATCAATATCCCAGCTAAAACTTTTTCACTTAATGTAACTCCTGGTGATCCACTGCTTGAGGGAGATATTATTGCACGAGCGATTCATGAAAATAAAAATCAAGCAATGATTGTACCGGCAGACTTGTTTGGAGTCAATCTTGTTTCACGTGCTATACCGGTACATGATGAGCAAGGACAGGTAATTGGAGGAGTAGGTGTTGGGCTGAACGTTGAAAAGGCGAACAAACTATCTGAGATAGCTGGCAGCCTATCAAATGTGATTGATGAAGTTACGAATACTGTACAAGAAATGGCAGAATCAGTAAATGAATTAGCCACGAATATTAGCTTTGTATCTGAAAAGGCAAATGAAGTAACGGATAGTGTTGATTTGATTGAGAAGGTTTCAACAGCTGTTAGAGATATCGCAGATCAGAGTAATTTACTAGGATTAAATGCAGCTATTGAATCAGCACGCGCTGGAGAACATGGAAGAGGATTTGGCGTTGTTGCTGATGAAATCAGAAAAATGGCAACGAATTCAAAAGACAATGTACAAGAAATCCAAAAGATTACAAGCCAAATTAAAGGAGTGATTGAGAATCTGGATAAGGATATACAAAATGTAAATCTGGAATCCAATACTCAATCCGCTTCGATTGAAGAATTAACAGCAACAATGGAAGAAATCAATGGGAATATTCATAGTTTAGCAGAGTTAGCTAGAGAAAACATCGAGTTAAAAACTGAATGAGGGGTTGAATGAATATGATGAACTTTAAAGAATTAGCTAGTCAATATATTAGCGGAGAATGGACAGACGGTTCTAGTGATCTTAGCATGGAAAATAAAAATCCATATAATGGTGAAATTATTGCAACGTATAAAGCTGCCAGTTTAGCAGATTTGAATGCTGCATATGAATCGGCACAAACTGTACAAGCAAAATGGGCAAAAACAAACCCAGTCGTACAAAGAGAAGTATTTGATAAAGCGGCAGACTATATCAAAGAAAATCATGAAGCAATTGTTGATGTGATCATTGATGAAATTGGTGGTACACGCTTAAAAGCAGAATTCGAGATTGGCTTAGTTACAAACATGATAAAAGAAGCATCCACTTTCCCTATGCGTATGAATGGAACAATCTTACCATCTCCAATTGATGGAAAGGAAAATCGTGTTTACCGTGTGCCAGTAGGTGTGGTTGGAGTTATTAGTCCATTTAACTTCCCGTTTTTCTTATCTATGAAATCTGTTGCCCCAGCTTTGGCTACAGGAAATGGTGTTGTATTGAAACCGCATGAGCATACAGCAATTACTGGTGGAACACTTATTGCCAAAATATTTGAGAGTGCTGGATTGCCTAAAGGATTGTTAAATGTTATTACTACTGAAATATCAGAGATTGGCGATAACTTTGTTGAACACCCAATTCCACGTGCTATTTCCTTTACAGGCTCCACAAAGGTTGGAAAACATATCGGGGAAGTTGCTGGAAGAAATCTAAAAGAAGTTCATTTGGAATTAGGCGGAAATAGTGCATTAGTTGTTTTAGAAGATGCGGATATTGATTTAGCAGTAAGTGCAGGTGTATTTAGCCGCTTTACACACCAAGGACAAATCTGTATGTCAGCTAATCGCTTAATTGTACATGAAGATGTATATGATGAATTCGTAGAAAAATATATTAAGACAGTATCTGGCCTGACTTGTGGTGACCCGAAAGATCCAAACACGATTATTGGACCAGTTATCAACGAGCGCCAAGTTAAAACAACTGTAGACTTAATTGAAAAGGGAATTGAAGAAGGTGCAACTCCTTTACTGAAAGGTAATATTGTCGGAAACGTAATAGAACCAGTTGTGTTTACAGATGTTACTCCAGATATGACAATTGCAAATGAGGAATTTTTCGCACCAGTTGTATCAATCATGAAAGTAGCAAGCGAAGAAGAAGTATTGAACTATGCTAACCAGAGCCCATACGGTTTGAGTGGTGCAATTCATACAAGAGACGTAGAGCGTGGTGCGGAACTTGCGAAACGGATGGACACTGGCATGATTCATATTAACGATGGAACAATTAATGATGAGCCTAACGTTGCCTTCGGTGGTGTCAAAAACTCTGGAATTGGGCGCTTAAATGGAGAGTGGAGCTTAGATGCATTTACGACAACGAAATGGATTTCCATTCAACATACAAAACGCGCTTATCCATACTCTTAAGGTAAGAAGAGGCTGAGACAAAAGAAATATAATATATTAAAATCCGAACGATACCTTAATTTCGTTCGGATTTTAAATTAAGCGGCACGAAGCAAGATATAGAAGAAATATATGAATTATTTGCTAGCGGTAAGGTGAATCCTAAAATTACTGAAATTTCATTTGAAGAAATTCCTGAGGGTATTCAGATGCTCGAAGATAATAAGGTAACTGGCAGATTAGTAGCTAATATGGAAGAATAATTTCTTGGAATCAAACCAATGAAGCGAGATTAAACATCTTGCTTCATTGGTTTTTTAATGATGAAAAATTATTATCGGCTTAAAACAAAAACATTTAATTTCTTTTAGTCACCATGCCGGCATTTACCTCGCGATATATTTTGGTCTATAATCTTTCCCAATATTTTCACTGTTTGTCCATAAGCATTAATCGCCTTAGACTATCAATCTTCTAACATGAAAATTCCTCTCTTCATAAGAATTATGAAAACAAAGAAAGATTAAAGTTTAATAGGATGGGTAAATATTAGTATCTTGTTTATGAAATACGTTTTAATCAGCGAGGAGTTGCATAAATTTGAATATATTATTGACATCAACTGCAAGAAGAATAGACTTGGTTGGATTTTTTCAGGATGCTTTAAAAAATGCTGGTATTGGCGGGAAAGTAATTGTTGCGGACCCTGAATATAATGCCCCATCGCTCCAAGCAGGGGACGAAAGCTATATAATCCCGGAGCAAACAGATGGTAATTATATGGAAGCAATACTGGATATTTGTAAAAAACATGATGTGGACTGTCTTGTCCCATTAAATGATTGGGAAGTGCCCGAGATATCGGAGCATAAAAAAGAATTGGAGAAGCTAGGTGTATCCGTATTTGCACCGAATTTTAACATCGTTGAAAAGGTACGAGATAAAGGGAAGTACCAGGATTTGCTGGAATCGTTTGACGTTAAGACGCCACTTTCCTATTTTTATGTTGAAGACGCAAAGCAAGCTTTAGAAAGTCAAGAAGTATCCTTTCCGTTAATCATAAAGCCCCGAAATGGTTCGGCATCGATAGGTATTGAAATTATCGATAATATAGAGGATATGGAATTTGCCTATCAGCATGCTGTCCATGAGATTAAAGAAAGCCCATTGAATGGAGCTACATCAAGAAAACCTGAAGACAATATAATTATTCAGGAAGTGATTGATGGAGATAAATTTAGTGTCGATATGTTTAATGATTTAAATGGCCGTTATCTTACGTCTTTTGCTCGGAAGCAATTAGGTATGAGAGGCGGAGATATCGATCGGTGCATTACGGTCAATTTCCCAGAATTAACACATATTGCAGAGCAGATGGGTAAAGGTTTTGGACATGCAGGATATATGAACACGGATGTCTATTTTAATGGCACTGATTATTATGTTATTGATATTAATCCACGATTTGGTGGCGGCTATGCTTTTACTCACTTAGCGGGAGCAGATATTCCAGCTGCAATTGTTGCGCTAACGGCCAATAAAGTGGTGCAAGAGGATTGGCTGCAGCAAAAGTCTGATATAGAGCTGGCGCGACATGACATTGTCGTCCCGATAAATACAGAAAAGGTGAGACGGGCACTTGAAGAATAACATCGACGGTAAAATAATGAATGAAATTTTACATGTGAAGGAGAGATAAAATGGGTGATCCAATTCCTTTATTAGAAGAACTAATAAAAATCGACAGTTCTACAAAATCAGGTGCGAATGAAGTGATTGCCTATTGTGAGCAATGGTTAACAGAACAAGGCCTTTCTGTGAAGAAATTAGAGAATGAGGGGTTTCATATGCTTGTCTGTGAAATAGGTGAAGGAGATCATACGATTGTATTAAATGGACACGTCGATGTCATAGAAGCAGAGAAAAGGCAGTTCCTTCCTTATAGCAAAGAGGGGAAAATGTATGGCCGCGGTTCAGCTGATATGAAAGCAGGAGTAGCTGCATCTATGGTCGCAGCTGCACAACTGAAAGACAGGGAATTAGCATCCAAGGTTATGCTTCAGATTGTTCCAGACGAAGAAACTGGCGGCATGCATGGTACAAATTATTTAATAGAGCAAGGCTATTTGGGAGACTTTATTATTTGTGGGGAACCAACAAATATGGGAATTGCTATTCAATCAAAAGGTGTGCTTCAGCTCGATATTACCATCAAAGGAAAACCAGCCCATGGGAGTCGTCCTTGGGAAGGTGCGAATGCAATCACTAAGGCAATCGGTCTCTATGAAGAAATTATAGAGCTTCCTTTTGCCCAGGAAAGCTCCCCAATGTATACCAAACCCTCTATTAATCTAGCGAAGATTCAAGGAGGAACCGTCTATAATAAGGTACCCGATCACTGTGATATGTCTTTGGATATCAGATATCTGCCAGACCAATCACCAGAAGATATCATTAATCAGATTAGGGTAATAACAGACAGTACCCTGACTGTCCATAATCTTAATAATCCGGTCAGAACAAGGGCTGACAATCCTTATGTAGAAGTATTAGGCGAATCAATTAAAAGAGTAACACAGCTCGAAAAAGTAAATCTGTTTGGTCAGCATGGTTCCAGTGATGGGCAATTTTTTACTAAATATGGAGGTTCAGCAGTAGAATTTGGCCCTGTTGGCAGTGACTGGCATGGGGAAAATGAAATGGTACATGTTGACTCGGTAAGAGAATATCGAGATGTGCTGGTAGAGTTCATTTTGACTATGGAAGAGAGTCTGTGATAAATGGACAGATAACAAGATATATAGAAAAAACACGAAAAAAACATCATTGTTTTTTCGTGTTTTTCTATATTTCAAAGTTCGCCTATTAAATGAACAACGTTTATTCTGACTCGAAAAGATGAGAAAGATTTTGCGCAGCAAGATCCGTTTTTTGTACAAGCTGGCTGAGTTGTTCTTTATTTTCCGTCTGAATCTGAATGCTTGCAGATATCTCTTCTAGAGAAGCAGTAGTCTGCTCTAAAACAGAGGCAAATTCATTTATTGTCTCTTCAATACTCCTTGTGTCTTGATCAATGCTCCCAGCTGTTGTTGTAAATGTCTGGATTTCTTTATGAAGCTGAGTGATGGAATCCTGGATGGATTGGAAAATGGAACGATTACGCATCGTTTCTTTAATATTTTCATCCATACTGCTGGAAACCATTTTCATTTGGTTTTGTGTTTCCTCATTGTTCACATGTACTTGATGTAACATGGTTGATATTTGCTCTGTCGTTTGCTTGGAATCATCTGCTAATTTACGAATTTCCTCTGCTACAACTGAAAAACCTTTACCAGCCTCTCCAGCCCTTGCTGCTTCAATTGAGGCATTCAAAGCAAGCAGGTTCGTTTGATCTGTGATTCCTTGGATCGCTCCAAGTGCGGCTAATGAGGAATCGATATTTTGACTCAGTTGATTAATATCTACAGTCAGGGTTTCGATGAAGTTCTTGAAATTCTGCATATTATTATTTAACAACTCAGACTGTGAGCTGCCTTCGTTAATTTGTTCCTTTATACTATTCGTAAATGTGTTCGTCTCTTGTATTCGTTGACTCATCGATACAACTTGTTTTGCTGTATTTTCAATCGCGAGCATAATATTGTTAATGGAATCTCCTTGGTCTTGTGTTCCAGCAACAATTTGCTGTACTGAAACATTCACTTCTTCTACTGTTTGCTTCTCTAATTCGGTTTGATTTTTCACCTGTTCCATGTTTTCAAAAATAACCTGTGAATTCTCTTCAATAACAATTCGGTGTTGTGTTTCTTTATCTAGTTTGTCTTCGACTGCAGCCTTCATGCTGCCAAGATCTCTTTCCACTTTACCCATTACCCTGGTTTGGAAGAAAAGTACAATGACAGATAAGGAAAATAGAAATAAGAATGTGGTAATATCTGTGGAATAAATCTCTCCATTCATCGAAAAAGCAAAAAGTAATAAAATAATGGCCATAACCGTTCCAATGCTAAAGATAATTAGATTCATATAGAAAGCAGAGCTGACTAATAAGAAATAGAGCAGAGAGAGATTATTTTCAGATGGACTGATGATAATAATAATGCCTAAAATAACAGCTAATCCGATAATTGCTATATACCCTATTTTTTCAGTCAGTCGCTTTTTTCTATGGAAGTAGGTAATTGTAGTACATAAAGCGGTTCCACCAATAAGAATTGCTATAATTAGTTCAATTGGTTTACCCAGGCTTATCTCTACAACCACACCAAGAATTACTGTTATTATCAGCATGGTCAAAATTATTTTATTTTTTGTTCGTAAAGTCTGTAGTTGTAATTCTGTAATCGACATTGGTATTCCCCTTCAATTTGTAAAGTTATTATGAAAATAGTTAAAAATTGCATTACACCTTTAGATATTGCCAATGATAGTCTTTAAGAAATCGGATTCTCTAATTGTGATTATTATGTATTTCCTCCTAGTCCTTTAGTTGTATTCCAGTGTAAATTATACTTTATTTTGACAGGAAATGCATGTCTAGTGACCCACTTAATATTGTACTTTATTCCACTGGCAGTGGTTATGGATTTATCCGCTACTAAATATGAATCTCGTTTAGAGTGAGGGTTACGTAAAAAACCAGTATTCGTGATGTTACTTAACGTAGAATAATAGAGAAGGAAGTCGTTTTAGTGATTTAGTCGGTTATACTTTCATCAGGGTTATGGTAAGCTTATCTAAGATTTTAAGGGATGAATTGCTTTGTGGGATTCTTTTGAAAAAAGGGGAAGAATGTTGTTATTTCATTGGTGAAAGGGAATATAAATATGAATTATTCAACTGCATTATGGATATCAGGTGTTTTGGGAACGATATCCATTGTGACTATCACAGTTTATTTTATCTTAGATGCAAATGAGATAATGATATCGTTTTTATATAAGAACATTGAACTGATTCTTACGTTAACGATGCCCCCGGTCATCTTTTTATTGGCTGCGATATTGATGGCAAAAAACAAGCAAGAAGAAAGGAGTACACGGCAGGCGATCAAACGAGCTGTTGCACTTATCTCTGCCCTTCTATTATACAAAATAATGACAGGCTAGTTCACAAAGTGGCAATGGAAAGAGGACTGACGCGCTCCAACAGTCCTCTTTCCATTACCGCACTATTTGCAAACAATTATCCAATGTTAGTTAACTCGTTTAAATAACACGTTATTTTTTAAATGAACGTGCTGAAAAGTATCATTTTCGAGATTTTGAAGTCGGGCATAAGTCATTCTATATGTATTGCATGCCCCAGAAGGCGGGGCGAAACCATTTGTGACCTCCCGAATTCTTTTTAAAGTATTGCCCTGTGTCTTATGCTCATTTTTTAAACCGCTATTCGCCTGTTGAATCCGGTCTACAAGCTCTCGGTTTGGGCTTTTTTCATATTCCTTAATTAGAGGGAATACCTCATTTGCTTCTTTAAACATCTGTTCTTTCATGTCTTCTTTAAATTCATGATATAAACTATGCAATTCCTCAAGATGAGGGTGATTGCCACCATGCCTATGAAATACTCGCGTTACAAATTGTTCTAGTGAATCAAGCTCTTCTTTTAAGTATGCATGCTGCTTGCGAATGATGTAATCGACTAAATCCGATAGTGGAGCTTGATCCCAGTCATTCATCTCATACTCTTCGTTCCAATTTTCATACGCCGTATTTAATTCTAACAGGACAGTCGCTTCATTCAAGTCTTTTTCTGTACATACTGTATGCAGCGGACGGTTTCCTCCACAGCAAAAATCTATCCTGCGTTTCTTGAAAAAATCACTTGCTTTAGGGAAAACTTTAACAATTTCAGCTGGTGTATGTTCAGCGGTAAATGTATGCATGTTATAACCTCCTAAATTCTAATCTGTCTTTATAATAAACAAGGAAGTCAAACCTTTCTGTGATTGAAATCACTTAAATTAATTATTATTATCAAATTTATTATGGGCTATGATAGATGGCAAAGGCATTTTAATTGGATGTTTTCGGATAAGTCTGTACGAATAAACCATGACCTTCCAGCCATTCGGCAATTAATACCTCTTTATAGTGAGAAACATTCTGTGAAGAAAGCTGCATTATTAACCATGGTTCATCATATTCCAAATCTTTCAATTCATCCCAAAGCACTTCCCCATCACGAATTAAAGTGACAGGAACACAGACAGGTTTTCCAATCAGGTTGAGATCTTCTAGAGTTGTTTTCTGATACTTTGGTTTCTTTAAAATACTAATCGAACCGTTGGATTCTAAATAACAAAAGGCAACTTCTCGAATGGAAAAAGTTTCACTTTGCCGAAGTAAACTTTGCAGCAGATTGAGATTCATTCGATTCTTTTTCAAGGCTTCATAATCCACGACTCCATTTTTTATTAAAGCGGACGGTTTACCTTCAAAGATTCTGCGAAAGAAGCGTGTCTTTTGTCCAAGAAACTCAACAATAATTAGTAAGATTCCCCAAATACACATGGAATAAATAATATAGGCAATCCCAACTTTCTCATCGTATAAGGCATTTCCTAGCAACTCTCCCAGCACGATGGAAGCAATAAAAGTAAACGGCGTAATTTGATTGATAATTTTTTTGCCGACAATCTTAACAACAGCAAATAATATAAAAAATCCTGCGATTAATTCAAAGGTTAAAGCTGTGAATGACATGATATCTGTACCTCTATCCATTATTGTCCTTAATCTATTTATAACCAAACAATAATTATTTATTAACTTAACTGTTGCATCGTGCATATCAGAGAACATAATATTACTGGCTTGACTTGTCTCAAGAATAAATAGCTGGTTTGTGCTTTGTAATAGAAATTAATTTGAGCGAAAAAGCAGTTCATGAACGGTAACGGTGGATAAAACAACTATATCGATTCTTTCCCTTGAGGGGGTATGAAAAATATGAGTTAATAAAGGTGTCGGACCGATAGACTCTTGCGAAAGGAGGCTGATTATATTGATCACGAACAAAGAGGTGATTTCCGCATAGTGCGGGAATCACTATATGGGACCGTTAAATAATGCGGTCCCATTTTAATTTGTGAAGAAATGTTTGAAAATTTGCATCTTACTTTAAAATGAAAAATCGTTTATAATTTGCAGTAAGCAATACAGAATTCTTATTAAATAAAACGAAAGGAGTTGTCACGAAATGATTGTTATACAGGTTAATCAAGCTATCAATGTACATGTTAACAAGGAGGCCGTAAATCGTGCAGTACAGAAATGCAAAAGAGGTCCTTCCCCCTAGTCTGCTGAAAGAGATGCAGAAATATATTCAAGGTGACTTGATTTATATCCCTAAAGCAAAAAAAGAGCGGGCAGCCTGGGGAGAAGTGAGCGGATCAAGAGCGTTAATCGCTGAGCGGAATGAAGAAATTTACCAGCTATACGCAAATGGTAAATCGATGGAAGAATTAGAGCGGAAATTCCATTTATCGATGGACAGTATTCGAAAAATTATTTATAAAATGCGTAAATATAATGAATAAGCACTTTTCATTTATCAATTAGAAACGTGAAGCCAGCATAATGAGCTTCACGTTTTTTGTATGGAATCAGATTGTATAAAACAAATATAATTAATCTCTCCCTTGTTTGGACAAGCTTATGTATGCGTTAATAAGGATGTAGCAATTATTATTCAAGAAAGGAGGTAACAGGGATGTTAACTAAAAATATTGAGGTGGCTCACGTATAATCGTGGACCCCAATGCACCAGTTGATTTCGTTTAACCCGGCTGCAACCTGAATACTTGAATGTATTCAGTCTTAATACGGAGTTGTTCTGAATCGATGGTGGGAAAGAATTGTTACCGAATTTCAGGCCCTGAGCCGACGACCAGAAGTCTTCCCGGTTATATGATTAATCATATAGAAAGTATAAGGGAGGAAGCAATCGTGCATATGGATATTGCTATTTATAAATGTATCGCTCATGAACGGATGGAAAAAATTAAAGATGAAACCTATGGAAAACAAAAACGAAATAAAAATAACAGAACAATAGATTGGAAAATGAGTATTAGTATGATTTTAAGTACATTTGTATAAGTGGGAAGTCTGGTTAAAAGTAATCGGGTGGAAACTTCGAGATTAGCAGAAAAATAAAATCGGAGCTAATTGATTGAAAGATGCCGCAAGCATGTTATATCCATGCTGTGGCATTTTTTATGCGGAATTGTCTGTTAACTAATGCTCTGGTATACTATTTTTAGAAAAGCAATCGCGTAAGGACTTGCAAGAAAGCTTGTCAAAGGACTGCTAAGATTAACACATTTAGATTCATTTTATTATCATTAGGAGTGTTTGACATGTATAGGATGGAGCATTTAACACAGCCGGAAAGAGATTCTATTTTAAGTTCTTTGAATGAAAAACAGCAGAGATTTATTACTGCGCATTTAAAGCGTGGCAGAAAGACTGTATTTGCAAATATTTTAGCCAAGGAAAAAGCCGGTCTTGATCCAATAGAGGAAAATAGCCAAATAGCAGAAGGATGGGAGCTTATTGATTATATTGATGCTGGTCCAGGATGGCAAAGCAATCCGAAGTATTTTTGCGAATGTGGCAGACCGCTTAGATATCAATATGTTTTACAAAACACTCAGTCAGGTGAGATAAAGAGGTTTGGGATTAATCACTTTCAGGAACATACAGGTATATCGCCACAGCTTGCAAGAGCAATAGTGAAAGGCATTGAAAGCATTGATTATGAGATGGATGAAATTTTAATTAAAATTTCAATGAACTGGTCACTTGCAGATACAGATATAGATGGGGTCCTTCCCGTTATTACAATCCCTGATGATATTCAGAGTCATTTAGATTCTGAGATTCCTTTATTGGATAGACAAGTCAAACGTTTGAAACAGCAAATTGCGGCTTACTGGAAAGAGGTAGAGGAACAGAGCCTGCGGAATAAAATACGTGCGGAAGAGCAGGAAGAAAAACAACGTGTTAAAGATTATCAAGAGCTTAAAGCAGTTTTGTCCGCCAATATTGCAAGTGGACAGGTACAAATAAATACCGGATCCAGTTTAAATGATAGCCTGCAAATTGGGGTGCTAACCTATTTATATAGTTTATCAGAACCCATTGTAAGTGCTAGGGAGGCAAGCGAAAGTCTAGTTGCATATCACGGCGCGTCCAGCCAAACATTTTCCAGTGGAACATTGAGAATCTATCCAGATGTATGCAGCTTTTTAGAAGCTTTAAAAGCTCAAGGCTTTCTGGAGTTTGTAGAGAAGATAGGGCTGAAAGATCGTATATATAAACGAATAAAATTACCGCAGCTTCCAGAGGCAAAATCTGCTGAACAAACCCGAATGATGTTGTTTGAGGATGATTGAATTGCAGTATTATAGATAGCGATTAAACAGTACAGAGATTATAAAAAGATATTATTTAATTGCAAAGAAGTCGGTCTGCTTTACTAGTTAGAAGTCCTTTAGTTGAATATATATTAGAAAATCAGTAAGAACAATTCTGTTCTTACTGATTAAAGCCTTACAGTCCATGCATGGCATCTCTTGCTTCATCCCACGGTACAACAATCGTAGCGCCTCCTTTAGCAACAAAGATGGAGGATGAGGAATACGCTGGATCAGCGTCTTTCTGATATGCGGTTTTTTCCATCACTTCTTTTGGATTATGACAACGATTGTAGCCGCCATTTTGGAGCGAGAGTACACCTTTTCCATGGGTAAATGAAACAAATACAGCATGATAGTCCATAAAAGCAGCAACTGGTACACTGCCTGTTAGTACAGCATTGTCTCCAATTGTTTCTGGAGAAGAGAATGTACCACTTGCTTGTTGAATGTCAGACATTACCCTTCCGATATGATTGATGTTTACTTTTATCTTAAAATGATAATATGGTTCCAATAAAACGTTTTTTGCCTGCTCTAAGCCTTGGCGCAGCGCACGAAATGTTGCTTCGCGAAAGTCCCCGCCTTTTGTGTGCTGGTTATGGGCAAGTCCTTTTAGTAAGGTGACTTTTATGTCTGTAAGCTGGGAACCGGTTAAGAGTCCATGATGGCTGCGTTCAAAAATATGCTGCCGAATGAGATTTTGATTTCCTATAGATAAATCATCTGCATGGCATTGATTAGCGAATGTCATGCCAGTTCCTCTGGGAGCGGGTTCAATTTTCAAATGAACCTCAGCATAATGCTTCCAAGGCTCGAAATGACCATAGCCATTAACAGTTGTATCTACGGTTTCTTTATAAAGTATTTCAGGGTCGGCAAACGAAATTGTATAATCAAAACGGTCTTTTACTACTTTCTCAATTATTTCCAGCTGAATTTTCCCCATGACATGAATATATATAGCCTGAAAGTTTTCATCCCAGACAACCTGCAGAGATGGATCCTCTGCTTCTAATATACGAAAGGAAGCTAACATATCTTTTACGGGAACAATGGAGTCAAAAAGTACTTTCGATTTTAAAATTGGCATCACTTCGAAGTTGGATTTTTCCTTTATTTCACCTAAGCCATCCCCAATTGAAGCAGTAGATAAGCCAATAACTGCAGCAAGTTCCCCTGCTTGAACCGCATTCACTTGTTGAAAATGCTGTCCGCTATAAGTTCTGAGCTGGGTTATCTTTTCTGTTATTCTATTTTCCGCGTCACCATATGTAAGTTCATCCCGCACGCGTAATGTCCCACTTAATATTTTAATAAAAGTGACACGGTTCAAACTTTCATCAAAACGGACTTTATACACGCGGGCGGAGAATGGAGCATCACTATTATAATTTGTCTCTGTTAGTGATTCGAGTTGTTCAAGAAACACTGCAATTCCATCATCTTTTAAAGCAGACCCTCGTGCACAGGGGAATAATTTATTTTCTTTAATCAGTCTTTTCAAGCTTTCCGTCCATAAGAACTTTTCATATCCAGTATCTAAATATCTTTCAAATAGGATTTCATCTCGTTCCGCAATACTTTCGATTAATGTATCATCCATTTCCCCGTTCTGGAAATTCGAAATATCACATATATCTGAGGATAAATTCGTTTGAATATCTTCTAAAATACTTGATGGATTTGCTCCTTCACGATCTGCTTTATTAATAAAAAAGAAGGCTGGAATGTGATGTTTTCTAAGCAGCTGCCAAACTGTTTCCGTATGACCTTCTATGCCTTCAACTGCACTGACTAGGATAATTGCATAATCCATCACCTGAATTGCTCTTTCCATTTCGGGTGAAAAGTCGACGTGACCGGGTGTGTCTATGATGTAGTAGGTTGAATCCCGATAAGTGAATCTTCCCTGGTCAGCAAATACAGTAATACCTCTTTCTTTTTCTAATCTATGACCGTCCAGGAAAGCATTCTTATGGTCGACACGTCCTCGTTGTTTAATTGTATCTGTATGATATAGCAGCTGCTCAGAAAAGGTGGTTTTCCCAGCATCAACGTGAGCCAAAATACCAATTGTTTTATTCATCGACATCCCCCTAATGATAGATGTAATAATTTTTATTATAGCAGAGGAACAGGTGTGGAGCTAAACGGATGAAATAGAGGGGGAAGAAAAGAAGAAAGAGGCTGGGACTTAACTAATACCGACCAAATAAGAGACGAACATTATTGAATAAAAAGCTTTTAATGTTAACCTTTTATAACAGGAAAATGATTCGTAGTCGATACAAAGTGTTGATTACCTTAATTCAGGGTAACTTTAGTTTTGCCTTCTACCCTATTGGCTGGAAGTCCGCAGTCCAAATACTCCTCGCTTTTGGGGGTCAGGTCATTTCCTAGGGCGGCTGGTAAGCCCCCTCGTGCTACGCACTACGTGGTCTTACCGATGCCTTAGCTCCCCAAGGAGTCTCGGAGTATTTGGACTGCTCCCAGTAAAAAATAACGGTTATTTCATTGAATTTTGGCAGGATATGCATGTTAATCTCACTAGACTATTTTAAAGCATACACATAAAGGTATTTCAGCTGATAGCTTAAGATAAGGAGCCACTCTTTTATAACTATAATTAGAACGCAAAATAAGCTAATCAGCACTTAGCAGCCCGAATACACGAAGACTCCTAGGGGAGGAAAGGCCTAGGTGAGACTGCGAGTGCGTTAGCGCGAGTGGCTCACCAGCCGCCCCTGGAAAGCGAAGTGTATTCGGGCTGCGATTTTCCAGAGGTGTCCGTAAAGCACTGAATTGAAGTAGTCAGGATTCCACTTAAAATCTGAACGAATTAAAATATCGTTCGGATTTTAATATGTTATATTTCTTTTGTCTCTGCCTCTTATTTCTATTTTACTTGTAAACCGCTATAGAAATATTAATGCAGATAATACGTAAAATCGAATTATACTTTATTCACTCTTCATCTCAATTTATGATGGGAGCTAATAAACGCTATAATTTCTTGCTCTCTAACAATATCGGATAAAAAAGGATAATTCCTGGAGACATTTTCAAATAGAGCAAGTTGTTTATCATCTGCAACCTGGTCTTGATTAACAAATAATTCCTATGCGTGCCTAATCATTTATTGCATCAAAAAAGTACTGCGTAAACAGTACTTTTTTAAAAATTTAAGTTCATTCCTTAGTTACTTGCATTACCCTCAGCTGGAATTGGATTATTCATTAGTATACTTGCTAAGTGTACAAGGTTATGACTGGCAGCCTGGGCATTTTTTTGTGTGAATTCATTTTCTTGCCCATTTGCCTCGATATAAGAAGGGCCTGGACCCGCGTCACCAACCCAATAACAAAGTGGATTAGGCGGTATGGTAAACCCATAGTGCGCTAAGGTGAAGAGAATATCTCTGGCAGCATGTTTAGCACCATCTTCATTTCCTGTAACTACTACGCCAGCAACTTTATTGTAATAGATAGGTTGTCCATTATCATCTGTTTCAGATCCGGATCCAGTAATTCTTTCCATGACCATCTTAGCAACACTGCTTTTTTCACCAATCCATATAGGGGTTCCTACGAGGAGAATATCAGCATCCTTTATTTTATCTGCTATCAAAGGCCATTCGTCACCATCTCCCATATTTGCCTCAACACCAAAAGCTATATGATAGTCCATTACTCTAATTATTTCTGTTTCTACTTGCTTTTGTTTAAAAACATCGATGAACTCTTGTAATAAAGCGTCAGTATTGGATTTTTCATCAGATGTTTTTAAAGAACAGTTTAAGATTAATGCCTTCACAAAAACACTCCTTTTAATTTTGAATGTATTGTGTCTATTCCCTTTTTTAATAGAATTAATCGTAACTGTAAAGTAATGAAAAAGGTGGGAAGGATGCTTTAAAATAAATAGAGTGCATGCGAAATAATCATTTCGCATGCACTCTATACCTCTATTAAGATAGTGGGTCAAATTGAAGTAAATTCAAATTAGAAACTTTTAATCTTTGTCCATCCTTTAACTGAACTTCAATCCTTGATTCAGCACTGCTATCGAGGAACTCAAACACTCGGGGGGGTTCTCCCTCTTCCAAAATATGAAGATATCCAAATGCAAAATCAGTACTGGGGATTACAGAATAATCTCCTGCTTCAATATCTTTGCCAACTTCCCAAATGCCTGCAGTTAGTTCATTAGAAAATTCAGTAGCTACTGGAGTGATGATGGCATAGTCTATGCCATCAACATGGACAGTATGTGACCCATTTAAATCAACTGTCACACTTCCGATACCATATCCATAATCTAACAGCTCATCAATTAAGAGCTGATCATCTTCATCATAGACAAGCACCCTGCCTGATTGTGGTACATTATGAAATTCACCTGCAGCAATCATATATCTGCCCTCTGCGGGAACAACCTTTTCTCCCAACAGTTCGATTGGACTAATCGCAATTTCTTCAGCTTCAGCATTACTGCGATCGATTGAATGATAAATGGTTGCACTATTGTTTCCAATCAGTTCATCTTTCTCTGGTCCTATGATTTCGTTATTATCTTGATAGAGTAATACCTTTTCCGAAGGTTCCTCACTGCAGCCAATTAAAATGAATAAACAAAAAGCAATGATGAGGAAAAGCGCTTGTTTCATTTTATCCACACTCCCAGTTACTCAAGTCTATCAAACGTCATGATAGTATTTTTCATAGTATTCTGCTGTTCCAAGCGGACCGATTGCCAGCTCCTTTTCCTCAAAAGCTGACAATCTTGCTATCCATTCATTTTGTTCACCCTGGGCCATGCTTGAAATTGGGATACAGCATAGGTGATTTGCAATATAAAGATGGTTTCCTGGCAAGGAATATGTTAAGGAAAACTCCTCATATTCCTCAGGTGCTAGATCTATTTTTAGATATCGTTCAGCGGCATTGCTGGCATCCTGCTGATGAATGATGTTACCATCCTTTAAATATAAGACACGATCAGCATATAAATCGAGATTTGAAAGCAGATGGGATGCGACAAAAATAAGTTTACCCTCTGCCTTCATTTGAATTAAACGATCGGAAATAAGTGAAACATTGGCTACATCCAGCCCATTCATCACTTCATCCATCAGCATAATTGGTGTATCAGCAGCTGCAATCATTGCAAAGCATAGTCTTTGCCGCATACCGAGAGAATAGGTTTTCACTTTCTTTTTTACATATCCCTCCATTTTCAGCTGCTTATAAATTTCTTCCACATGTTTTGTTGTGCCTGTCCACATGTTTGCATACAGCTTCATATGATTGACGCCTGTCAATTCTTCAAATAAATCTCCTTGTTCGGGAAAAGTTGCAAGCTGCTTATGAATGGCAATTTCTTTTTTCTCTGTTTTATATTGCAGTTTTTTATTAAAAATCACCGTGCCTTTATTTGGTTTAAGAAAGTTTGCTATGACGTTAAACAAAGTCGTTTTACCAGTTCCGTTAGGGGCAACAAGACCAATAATTTCCCCGCTGTTTGCTGTTAGCGAAAGATTGTCTAAAACAACCTTGTCTTTATAATTTACCGAAATATTCTCCAGTTTTAGCATGGTTAACCTCTTTTCTATACATTTTATCCTTGGTTTTTTCTATTAGAATGCCTTTTCCAGTGGAGCGTCTTTGGGCTTCCTTTGATAAGTAAATTTATTTAAAGCGTAGATTACTGTGAATAGAAGAATAATGATTACGCCTAGAATACACATGGCAAACAAGTAATCTATTGAATAATTACCTAATTCAGTTGCAAGTTCTCCTGATAGCACCTTGCTTATATCAATGAATTTAATTGGGTGTAAGAAGGCTGCTTTAAATCCTGCAGCCATCGCAATATCAGGGAGTAAAAAGATACCTAACCCAATTAGGATGTTAGCAAACGCATTCTTAAAGAGCATATTTAGTAAGATGGATAATAATAACAATAGAATTGTAACTAATGCTAGTCCCATGAACATATAAACCAAGTATTGACTGGCAGGAACAGCAATATAGTTTTCGTTCTGATAAATAAGGATAGGAAAAGCAAACTCACCTGCATTTATTTTTCTCGCCAAATAGATGCTGCCGATAGAGAATCCTAAGAGCAAAAAGATATAGATTTGGATACTGTGGACCATTGCTTTGCCAGATATCTTATGCATGAAACCTAAAGGAAATCCGCGCATGACGGATTGGTGTCTATGCTCATAGATAAGCATTTCATTTCCGCTGATTAAGACAATTGCAAGGAATAATAGTCCGGTCAACATCGTAAATGCATTCGTGAAATAATGGTTGGTGGCAAATGAGTCTGACTCAATCGGTAAATTATTATCATTTATATAATGCAATAAAGCATCTTCTTTTAGTATGTCTTCTTTGGGAGTGATCAGATGATCTGGTATCCCGGCATTATTCAGTTCATGAACTTTCAGGCGCAACTGATTAATTTCCAGTCCATCTTTAATATATTGCTCACTATCATTGCCGTTTCCAATGTTCCAAACTTGCATCCCCAATAAGGATTGAATCTGTGTATGATACTCATAAACTTCCGCAACTTCTGGCAAATCATGACGCTGCTGATCAAGATAATCAAATACGGCATAGGATGTCTGTGTTTCTGCTCTTTTATTTTCTACTAAAGACAGTGGAGGTTCTTGACTATAATACATAAAATATAAAACAAAAAAACAAAGTAGAAATAAAGCAATAAACCAGCTTTTACGATTTTTTGATAATAATTTCAATTCAAACAGTGTAAACTTCCAAAACATATCAATTATCCTCTCTATCTGGTGTTTTCTCGTTTTAACCCCAACTGAATACTCCCTTTGTACTATCGCAGTGCAACTGGACTTAGACCCCGCAAAATGCAGTTTTTTTATTATGCTGTTTTACGATAGAAACGACGTTTATTCACGATTTGAGAGATGATAAATAACATTATTTCTATGATTAAAATTGTAATAAACAGCACAAGTATCCCTTTTTGATACGTAATTGACTCTAAATGGACTAAATAATACTTTTCACCTGAAATAATTCTGCCAAAGTCAAAATAGGTCTGCGGAAGATTACTGATTTCAATGCCAAAAAGCTCTGTTAATGTTCGAGAGTAGTAGATACGCTCCGAAAATAATAGAATGGTGCTAATCATGAGGACAATCCACGCATTTTTAAATAATAGACTTAAAAGAGCATTGATCCGAATGAATAAATAAATAAGAAGTGGAATAATTCCAAGCGCCATAAGTAAAAATTTCGCAGTAGAAATGGTATCAAACTCACTGAACCGGTAGCCAAAGTGATCAGCAGGCTGTGTGCTTGGTATCGTAATTGGCACAGAAAGCTGAAAAGAACCAAAGCCATTTTGAATGGTAATAATCAAGATTGCGACAGCGAGCAGGCCGAAAAGTATTAAAAATGTATATAGAAAAGCTACAAATGACTTGATATTGATTAAACGATACCAGCCGATTGGCATACCCTGAAGAAGTGTACGATGCTGTCTGTCCTTTGAAATCATGTCACTGCTAAAATAAATTGCACAAAATAAGACAATAGCTGCTGATGTGCCGAGAATGAAATTAATAATTGTTTGCAATGCTGTCTTTTGCTCAATCATTTCATAGGTAATTGGAATATTTGCATCTAAATAACCCTGATAGCGCAGATTTTTGAGATTAGAATTACGTTCTGCTTCTAAAGCAGGGTAGGGAATATCACCTACAAGCATCCAATCGCGAATCGCATTTCCAGCATCAAAATCGAAGCCTTTCATTCGCAATTGAATAAAACGGCTGAAGTTTTCATCCTCAAAAGCATGTACCATTCTGCTTTTTACTTTTAATTCATATGTACTCGCTGCATATGGTGTACCTGTCATATTGCCAAAACCTGTACCACCCCTGGCAATCATCCCTTGTTGTACAGCTTCTATGTTTTTTACATCTTTCTTCATTGCTTCTGGATTGAATGAATCATCTGTCTCCATTGCGGGAAGAACTAAGAAACAATAACTTAAAAGTAAGCTGATCAGTGCAATAACAAATAAATAATTCTTTTTTAATTTCATCATCATTTTGAATTCATGTACAATCATTGCTTTATTCATTCCGAATTCCCCTTTAAATGAAACATTATTTCCGCTTTGATTTTATATGTATTTGAGATTTGAATTTAAAGAAAATTCTATATCTGTTTATAGTGTAAACGAATTGAAACAAATTGCAAATACAATTGTAATAATTAGCATTATTTTTTCTAGTCTTCATTCAAGAAAAACTAGAAGAAGGCTTGCGAGGGGGCGAGTCGTTGATTGGAGATGGTGCCTGCTCTTATTTATGAAGCCTTTGATTGACTATTGATTGCCGGTCAGGTAATATCGGGCTAGAAATATATATATCCCTCGTTAGGTAAGGCTCCTGTGCGGAGAGACGCTGCTGCCCAAAAATGTCCAAAGACGCCAATGGGTCAACAGGAATTATCGACATAAGGTAATTTTTAATGCAGCTGGATTTCATCCTATGCCACACAGTGCTAAAGCTCCACGATTGGAGGATACTTGTTTTGCTTTTTAAGATTCTATTAATGAATGCTGTTATATTGCTATAGACAAAACACCTTCACTACATGAAGGTGTTTTTTATTGTTGTAATGGGTAAACAATGTATTGCTCCAATCTTAGTGTTATCAATAAAGAATCAGGAGGTAAGGACATGACAAAACTTGATAGACATAATCGTGAAGAATTTATGCAAGCAATCCGTACAGCATTAAACGAAGAAGATATTTTTCAATTTCGTGATTACTTTTTAGAATTGCATCCATCTGACCAGCTGGAAGTCTTTATGAGGCTTGCGAAAGAACAGCGTCAGCTTGTTTATATGTATATCTCACCTGAAGAAATGGCAGAAATATTTGGCGGGTTAACATTTATGAAACAAAAGCTTTTATTAAATGAATTGAATGAGGCGTATGCTTTTAATATGTTCAATCATATGTTTACAGACGACATTGTCTCCTTTTTAACGAAAGCAGAGAATGCATACGCAAAGGAAATTATTGAAAATCTTGATGAAAATAAAGCAATGAGAGTGGAAAATCTCTTATCTTACGAGCCAGAGACTGCTGGATCAATTATGACGAAAGAGCTGATTAGTATTTCCGCTGCAGATACAGTGGAGGATGTTCTTAAACTATTGAGGAAGGAGGCTCCACATGCAGAAATCATTTACTATTTGTATGTAATAGATGAGGATGGGGAACTGGCTGGGGTGCTATCCTTAAGGAATTTAATCATTGCAGAGCCAGACGACATGATACATGAAATTATGAATTCCAGAGTGATTTCTGTTCCAGAAAATATGGACCAGGAGGAAGTTGGTAAGCTGATTAAAAAATACGACTTTCTGGCCGTCCCTGTTGTCTCAAAGGAGAATACATTACTTGGCATTATTACTGTAGACGATATTTTGGATATTTTGGATTTGGAAACGACAGAAGACTTTGGGGAGATTTCTGCGGCAAAAGGTGCAACAGATATTGATATTGGAACGCTTGCCGCTGCTAAAAAGCGATCACCCTGGATTATATTATTAATGTTTTTTGGTATGATAACGGCAGGTGTCATTGGCTGGTTTGAGGAGACGCTTGAAACGGTTGTGTTACTCGGGGCGTTTATCCCAATGATTATGGATTCAGCAGGGAACGTGGGTACACAATCATTAACTGTATCTGTTCGTGGTATTGCATTGGGAACAATTGATAAAAAGGGATCGTTTAAAATTATTCGCAGAGAGCTGGGGACAGGCTTTATTATAGGTCTATTATGTATGGTGATTATTACTTTGCTTATTGCTCTATTATATAGCCAATGGATTTTAGGGTTAGTCGTGGGCATATCTCTCCTGTTTACACTTACACTCTCTGCAGCAATCGGAGCTGTATTGCCGCTCCTGATTAATAAATTAAATATTGACCCAGCTGTTGCATCTGGACCATTTATTACAACAATAAATGACATTACAGGCTTACTGATTTACTTTTCCATTGCGACTGCTTTATTAGATATTTTATAAGGGGTAGAGGTAATCTCTATCCCTTTTCATTTTCCTTCAGTTAAATAATGGGTTTGCGAATATAATTATGATGATGTCCATTGTCCGCCATTAACATGAAGCGTTTGTCCTGTTACAAAACGCGAATCATTTGAAGCGAGATATACAAAAGTCGGTGCTACCTCAAATGGCTGACCTTGCCGCTGCATAGGATTCCCCGCTAAAGTAACCTCATCGGCAGAGAAGCTTGCTGGTATGAGCGGAGTCCAAATTCGTCCGGGTGCAATGGCGTTCACCCGAATGCCCTGGCCTATCAAACTATTTGCTAAGGCGCGGGTGAAACCAATGTTAGCCCCCTTTGTTGCTGTGTAATCGATCAATTGTTTATTTCCGTCAAATGTCACAACAGAAGATGTATTAATAATGGAACTGCCTGCTTTTAAATAGGGAAGTGCTGCTCGGGTTGTATAAAAGTGAGAGTAAATATTTACTTTGAAAGTATCGTCAAATTGTTCATCTGTAATATCTAGCAGGCTTAATTGCTGAAATTGAATACCAACATGGTTGCATAAAATATCGAGTTGTCCCCATTTTCGTATTGTTTCTTCAACAATGAGAATACACTGTTCTTTTTCTCTCAAATCACCTGGAAGTAATATACAGCTCTGTCCGAGTTCTTCAATTCTATTTTTCGTTCGTTTTGCATCCTCATGTTCATCTAAATATGCAATCGCAACATTAGCCCCTTCTTTAGCAAAAGCGATGGCTGCAGCAGCACCCATTCCACTGTCGCCGCCTGTAATAAGAGCAACCTTTCCTTTAAGTTTTCCGCTGCCCATATAGTTGGGATTCTCTATAATCGGTTTTGGAACCATAAATTTTTCTACACCGGGCTGACGAAACTGTCGCTGCTCCGGTACGGTGACGGGGATATCTTCATATTGTGTTATTTTCCCGTAGTTTGGGTACATTGGATAGCCGTTTTTATCGGTATTTTTGTCATGTTTGTGTGACATAATTTCCTCCCTGAAGTAGTCATTTGTCCTACTTTATGTCGCATTGTTCAGTAAAGTGCATGTTCATTGCTGTTTTCGCAAGTCTAAATAACGAACCGAACGGGCTCAATACATTGATGAAATGAATAGAGTAAGAAAAAGGAGAGTTTGAAGGAGGTAATCACTTGTATTACTATAATCCGGAAATTAGATTATTTTTAATAAACCATTCTGATAAAAAAGTAGAACTGCTGTATGATGATAAGCCGAATTATTTCTTCATGCCATTTATTGGTCCGAGACCGCCATATTATTGTAATCCGCGCTATGACCATTATTATCCTGTTCTCTAAATTGGACAGCGGGTCTCGCCCCCTGTCCAATTTTTCCATACTACTTTAATCCCAATTCTATTTGTTTTTCAGCAACAGCTTGCATAAGTTCTTTATCTTTTACAATAGTAACATCTGGATCCCACTGTTTTTCCTCGGGCAATTCAAATTGAATCTTTTCTGCATAAGGTGCTGGACGGTCCATTAAATACTCAACGATTTCTTTCTTTATGAATTCTCGTGCTTCTTCTGGTGTACGTTTACCAGTTACCACATCATGCATCATGTTGATGGATAGAGTGTTTGCACCTTCATTATCGCAATGAACAGATACTTCTCCTTTTGTCCGGTCAATTACTAGACTTCCCTCAAGCTCTGCAATAAGTCCTGCTTTATCAGCTGGCACGTGATAATCAATGAATTGTTCCAATACATCACTGTGCGGCTCAGGGAAATCATGTGGTACTTCATCTCGAAAAGCGACTGTCCGTTTCCATGGTCCATTATTAAACCAAATAAGATAACTCTCTGTTGCTTCGTTTGGCGACCCGTAAAATTTCATTGTATTCTCTGCAGCCATTTTAGCAGTTGCAGGCCACTCTTTGATTATTTCTTCTACCTTATCTGAATGAACGAGATTGTTTTTTTCGCTTTGTTCATTCCCCTTGGCATGCAGCATTTTATTGGCACGCATGGCAGTAGCAGCCAATTTTAAACGGTCTTCTCCAGGTGCCTGTTCTGCTGCGGTTTTATTTGTGTCTTTTATCATTGCATTGTCCTCCCCGAATAAGTAATTCTGACTATAAAATTCATTTCCCTGCTTTAGCATTTCATAAACTATCAGAGAGAGATGCAGGATGAATAAGGAATTTTGCTGTTATTTCTATACATTTAGGTTATAACAACTTTTTTATATTTTCTTCCTAAACACTTGCTTATTAGGACAGAAGTAGGTATAATTGTTCTCATTACAGTTTAAACAAATAATAATTTAATAGTATTTCTTATCCAGAGAGGTTGAGGGACTGGCCCAATGATACCTCGGCAACAGGCAATGCTTCTATTGTACTGTGCTAATTCCAGCAAGCGGCAGCTTGATAGATAAGAAGAGTATTTTTTAATGTAAACTCTTCTTTAGATAGAAGAGTTTTTTTAATAGCAAAAATAGATTTCTGATAATTTGAGCTTTAAAAGCTATTTAAAGAATTAATATAGGGGGACATCAAGATGGCAGATGATAAATCTTTTGACGCAGATTACGCTGTAGTCGGTTTAGGATCAATGGGAAGTTTTGCTTTTTGGCAGCTTGCAAAGCGAAATAAGCGTGTAATTGGATTTGAACAATATACCCCGGGACATGATCAAGGTGCTGGGCATGGTGAAACGCGAATTTTTCGTACAGCTTATGGGGAGGGTGTAGAGTATGTTCCCTTACTGCAGCAAGCACGTTCTCTTTGGCAGGAATTCCAGACGGAGGCAGGTATTGAGATATATACTGAGAACAAAGGTACAATGTTTGGCCCTATTGGGGATGCATTTATAGAGACGGTAGAAGAAAGTGTTCATACTTATAAATTGCCGCACAAGAAGTTTAGTGCAGAAGAAGCAAAACAAGCTTATCCGCAAATAAAATTCAAAGATAATCATAAAATTATTTGCGAAGAATATGCAGGGTTTGTTCGACCAGAGCTTGCTATTGAAACGGCGGTAAAACAAGGAGTTAAACTGGGTGGGACCGCATATACGGAACATCCTGTTACAGCAATTGAGACTGATGAAAATGGCGTTTTAATATCTGTAAATGAAAAGCAATTTAGAGTGAAAAAAGTAATTGTTTCAGCTGGTGGCTGGACTAATAGCTTATTACCTCAGTTGAATCTGCCACTCGAATTGGAAAGACAAGTATTAGTATGGTATGACGCAAAAAAACCGGAATTATTTACACAAGATAAGTTTCCAATATTTTCTCGTGTCGTTAACGGGGAGGGCTTTTACGGTTTTCCGACGTTAGATGGAAAAACAGTAAAAGTTGCCATTCATCATGGTGGTGGGGATATTATTCACCATCCAAATGAGGTAGAACGGGAAATTCATCAGAGAGATTTAGATAAAGTAACAGAGCTTGTGAAGGAATATTTTCCAGATCTTAAACCTGAACCAGTAAAGGCCAAAACATGTTTTTATACAAATACACCAGATGAGCATTTTATTATTGGTGAGGCACCAAGCTTATCCAATGTGATCTTGCTTGGTCCTATGGCAGGACATGGATTTAAATTTGCACCTGTTATCGGGAAAATTGGAGCAGATCTAGCTTTAGAAGAGACATCAGATTTAGATATCGCGATATTTGATCCAAATCGCTTTAATAAATAAAATATCATAGATAGAGAGAAGGAATTATAATGAGAAAAAAATTATTTATCTTAGTAATTGGTATTCTAGCTGTTGCACTTGCAGCGTGCGGTTCATCAAGTGATTCTGATGAAAGTGTTGTTAAAGTTGGTACAACATCTGCAGAAATGCCTGTGTGGGATCTTGTGAAGGACCTTGCGGAAGAAGAAGGAATCGAAATTGAATTAGTTAAATTTGATGATTATGTGCAGCCTAACATTGCACTGGACAATAACGAAATTGATTTAAACGCATTCCAAACAGTTGTATACTTTGATAGTTTTATTGAAGATCGCGGATTGGAATTATCCGCAGTTGGAACAACCTCAATTTGGCCAATGGGAATCTATTCGAAAGAAATAAATGACGTAAATGAATTGCAGGATGGCGATCAAGTAATTATTCCAAAAGACCCAACGAATTTAGGCAGGGCGCTGGCGCTGTTGGAAAAGGCAGAATTGCTAACATTAAAGGAAGGCTTTGATGGGACAGGCGGCGTTGAAAATGTCGTTGATAATCCGAAGAATTTAGACATCGTTGCTGTGGATGCTGGACAAGCTGCTAGAGGACTGGACGATGCTGCTATCTCTGTCATTAATTCTGATATGGCACTGAATGCAGGTTTAAACCCGACTGATGATCCGATTTTTAGAGAAGATTCAAGTAATAAAGCCTATATTAATATTATTGCTTCACATACAGACAGAAAAGATGAAGAAGCATTTAATAAAATTGTGGAAATCTATCATTCAGATGAAGTATCCAGTTTTATTGAGGAAGAATTCGGTGGAGCGGCAATTCCGGTGAAAGAACCAATTTCGTTTTTGGATGACTATTAAAAAAACAGGAGAGGCTAGTCAGCGGTCATGGCCAGTCTCTTCTTACTAAAAAGCGAAATAAGTCCTAAGGGAGATTAAGATATGATTGTGTTAGAAGATGTAAATAAAGAGTTTGGAAAAAAGAATGAGAAAAAAGTATATGCATTACAAAATATTAATCTATCAATTAACAAAGGTGAAATTTTTGGGGTTGTTGGCTTTAGTGGTGCAGGAAAAAGTACATTAATTCGCAGTGTTAATTTGCTCGAAAGGCCAACTTCAGGAAAAGTACTCATAAATAACATAGACATGATGGCATTGCCACCGAAAGAATTGAGAAAACAGCGTAAAAAAATAGGTATGATATTTCAACAATATAATTTGCTCCATGCAAAGAATATTTTTCAAAATGTAGCGATGCCTCTCGTATTGGAAAAGAGACCCAAAGCAGAAATTGAAAAAAGAGTAACTGAATTATTAGCTTTTGTAGGGTTAGAAGACAGGGCAAATCATTTCCCGGAACAGTTATCTGGCGGACAAAAGCAACGTGTGGGTATTGCGCGTGCTTTAGCAACGAATCCAGATATTTTGTTGTGTGATGAAGCAACCTCAGCACTCGATCCCAGTACAACAGAAGCTGTATTAGAGTTGCTCCGCAAAGTAAGAGATGAATTTGGTGTTACAATTCTTATGATTACACATGAAATGAATGTTATTAAAGATATATGTGATCGTGTAGCAGTGATGGAGAATGGAATAGTTGTTGAGCAAGGTTCGGTAATCGATGTGTTTACAGAACCCAAAACAGAGATTACAGAAAGCTTTGTTCGAACGGTACTTAATTCAGAAATACCTAAATCAATTAGAGCAATCATTGAATCACAAAGCAAAGCGGGAGACAGTCGCTTTTATCGTGTGATTTTTAAAGGACATTCTACCGGCAGCCCCTTATTATCAGAAACAGCCAAAAAATTTGCGGTTGATATAAATGTGGTTCACGGTATGATAACTGAACTGCAAGATATACCTTTTGGAAATCTGGTCGTGAATTTTAGTGGTGAACAGAGTGAAATAGACAATGCGATTCAATATATGAAAAGTCGCAATGTAGTGATAAGGCAGGTGGATTAAAATGGGGTTTGAGCCATGGTTTTGGCCAGAGTTTTTCAGTGCCTTAAATGAAACACTGTACATGGTGAGTGTTGGGCTGATTATTTCTGTGCTAATCGGATTACCAATTGGTATTATTGTTGTTATTACAAGGGAAAATGGAATCTTAGAAAATAAAATTATTTTTAACATCCTCAATGTAATTATAAATATTTTCAGATCCATTCCATTTATTATTTTACTAGTTGCCATTACACCTTTCACGAGATTTGTTGTTGGATCTTCTATAGGAACAACTGCAGCAATTGTACCACTCGTGCTCTATACTGCCTTTTATATTGGCAGATTAGTAGAAAACTCTTTATTGGAAGTGGATAGTGGAACAATTGAATTAGCAGAGTCGATGGGTGCAACTCCTTGGCAAATTATTTGGAAGTTTCTTTTGCCCGAGGCATTAGGATCTTTAGTGTTGGCTATTACAATTGCAACAATCGGGCTGATTGGAGCTTCAGCCATGTCAGGTGCAGTCGGCGGCGGAGGTATTGGAGACCTTGCAATTACTTATGGTTATAATCAATTCAAAACGAATATTATGATCATAACGGTTGTGACATTAATAGTAATGGTGCAGGTGATTCAATCGCTTGGAAACGTGATATCAAAGAAAATAAGAAGAAAATAAGTATTAGAACGTGTGCAATGTTTGTTAGTAGATATTGCACGCGTTTTTTATGTTGTCATCAAAATGTTGAGTTTGTAGGCGAAGCCGTTTCGGAATCTTGAATCAGTAGGAAATTATTAGGAATTTAAGCGCGTTTTCCTTTCGAAAGCAATACGTATTCCAATCTTCTGTCTGTTTTCACAGAAGAATGTTGTTTTACTTTTGCTGATACTCTATACTCTGCTTGTGACAGACGGTGCTCGGTGTTCACTTTTTGTACTGGTGTAAAAAACAAATAATGAGCGAAGGAATATTAGCAGGCAGTTCTCTTTCTGCAAAAGCTTGCATGTTAAGGACTGTTCTATTAATTGAGGAGGAATATATAATTATTATGTTTGCAATTTGGAGGCTGAATATATCAATCTATCCTAAAGCAGAAAGAGAACTATCTTAACTCTGGTCACTCTTTATTAATTGCTCAAGTTGTTTCAATTTTTCCTGAAGATTATCTATTTCTGCCTGCATCTTCTCCATTTCCTGATCTGATTTAAAAGACCCTACCTGAGATTCAAAATCAGCAGTATTATCAGTGTTCAACTGGATAATCGCCCCAATAGTTGCTAGGGCATCACCCACGGTAGTTAGCACACCACCAAGTATACCTAGTGTTGTCCCAGTATTATTTGGTGGATTATATTGAAAAGTGGCTATGTTAGAATTTGAAATATTATCTTTATTACTGGACGCCGTATTAGCTATAGGATACCTATTATCACTTATCATGGTGTTCCTCCAAATAAAACTTATCTTAAATGCGATGATGTTCAATCGGATAAAAAAGGCTGTTATTCATCTGTCTAAACATTTCAATTCATAATATTCACCTATACAGAAAACGGTGTAGAATTTATATAAACAAAAGCTGAGTCCATAAAATTTAGTAAGCTATACATATAAAAGTGTGCTGCACGTACGAAGAAAGTCAATCTATCTATTGACTTAGTAATTTATACGGAGACTTCTGCAATTATTAACTAAAAATAAAATTTTTATTGGGTACACGTTCGGCAGCTTATACTGGAGAGAGAGAAGAGGGGGACCTATGTCAGAAAAAAACAAAATTCTTATCGTAGAAGATGACTATGAAATTGCCCGGATTATGCGGGACCATCTGGATAGGGAAGGGTTTAAAGTGACCTGGGCATCGACAGGAGTGGAAGGCTGGGAAGATTTTAAGGCAGACAATTACTCCTTGGTACTTGTAGATCTGATGATGCCTGAGATGGATGGTTTTACATTATGTGAAAACCTGCGTTTAGAAAGTGATGTCCCTATATTAATTGTCAGTGCGAGAAATGAGGATGAAAGCAAAATTCGCGGATTGGGTCTGGGAGCGGATGATTATTTAACGAAGCCCTTTAGTTTAAAGGAATTGACCGCTCGAGTCCGCTCACATCTTAGAAGATATGAGCGCTATACAAAAAAACATTATAATGAGCAAGTATTTCATTATAAATATGGATTAGCTATTGATTTCTTAAATGAGGCAGTATTTTTGGATGAAGAGCTCCTGTCTCTAACCGCTAAAGAGAGAGAAATATTATTTTTGCTTGCTAAAAATCCATTTATTACATTTGAGAAAGCAAAAATCTATGAACATGTGTGGCAGTTGATAAATGTAGATGGAAATAACACGGTGACGGTTCATATTAAGAGCCTGCGCGCGAAGCTTCGCGATACAGGGAAGCAAGCGAAATTTATCCAGACTGTCTGGGGTGTTGGGTATCGATTTATAGGAGATCAATTAGAATGAAGATTAAATATTGGCTGATGATAAGTTATTTGCTCGTAATGGTGCTCCCGATTGCTGCTTTATATATTCTGTACATTAGTCTGAATTCCTATGATCAAGAAGAGGATATCAAGGAATACTTTGAATTTCAGTTGTTGGTTGCAAATTTGGATAGCGAACTGCAGGATGTATCTTTGTATAAAATTCAGCCCGAAGAAAACTATCAGCATTTAGGGGAAGTGACAGATGATAATCTGAAAATAGATTTATATCGTTATGATGGTGTGCAGTTATATACAACAATAAATACACCGGGAAGTTCACCTTTTTTTCAAATGAATCAAGAAAAGCTGTTCCAAAATTTAAATGAATACCAGAAAAATCCCCGGACTTATTCGGTGAAAAAGCTCGTATTTGATGACACGAATCAGCTGGCTGGTTTATATGAAATAACGCTCGGTAGAAAAGAGTGGGTCGAGACATCGAACGAGCGTACAATAGTAATGTTTGTTTTATTGGGAATCTTTTTCGTTTCACTTTATTCCGTTGTCATTTTTTCCTTAAACCGAAAGCTGAATCGACCATTGTCAGAGTTACAAGACCATATGAAGGCATTTGCAGCGGGAGAAAATCCGGAACATCAGCTGGTTCAATCAAAGGATGAAATCGGTGTGCTCATCACACACTTTGAGCAAATGAAAGCTCAAATTGTTGAAACGAGAAATGCACTTGCTCGAGAAGAAAAAGAAAAGGAATATATGGTAGCCTCCTTATCTCATGATTTGAAAACACCATTAACCGTGATCCGGACGTATACAGAAGCTTTAGAAAGTCACAATTTATCAAAGGAAGAACGTAAAGAATATCAAACGATTCTTCAAGATAAATTAGAGCATATGAAGCACATGATTGATGACTTATCCATATTTACTGCACTGCAATCAGTTGAAAATAGGCCGGCCATGGTACAGGTTAACGGCAATGAATTCTTTGAAATGCTTTTTTCGGGGTATGAAGAACCTTGTTCCAAAAAAAATATAGAATTAAAAACAGAGCTTTATGTAAGAAATTCCTATAAACTTGACCCGAAACAAATGGTTCGCCTTGTTGATAATTTGATGGATAATAGTATTCGTTATACACCGGAACACCATCATATTTGGTTGGCTGCCATTTCATCTCGAAAATCATTACCGGATTGGGTTTTCCCTGAATTTACCACTGAGCTGAATTTATGGAGAGAAAATGGAACCGTTATTCTTATACAAAATGAAGGGAAAGGTATGGGGCAGACTAATCTTGAAAGGGTTTTTCAGCCCTTTTATCAGGATGATGTCTCACGTGGAAAAGGCTCAACCTCAGGTTTAGGGCTAAGCATTGCAAAAATTATTATGGAAAAACATGGTGGGAAAATTACCATTTGGTCAACAGAAAATAAAGGTGCATTAATTGCCTGTTGGATAAAGGAGAGGGGATCATCTTGAAGTTTACTTGGAGTAAATATTTGATTTTATTAAGTGTAATCCTATTGATATTAGGGGGCTGTTCACAAAAAGTGGAAGTCTCTGCAGAAGAGATTATTCACAATGCAATTGAATCAGAGAAGGAAGTAATAAACTATTCGGGAAAAGCAGAGATGAAATTTTTTGAAGGAGAAGAGTTAACAGAGCATATTCTGCTTGAGGAATATGTTGCCGATGAAAAGAAAAAGGTTGTGACAATAGATCAATTACTCAAACAAAGAGTAGAAGTCTTGAATGATGGAGAAACAATGCTTATGTACGATGAGACTAATGAGCAGGCACTTGAAATGGATGTGACTGAGTTTGGGGACTTAGCTGGTTTAAGTCCAAAAGAACAATTCAAAACACTGATGGAATCAATGCAGGATTCTCATACCTATAAAATCATTGGTGAGGAGAAAGTACTTGATTTTGACACATACCATATTGAAGTGAAAGCAAAAGAGACAGATAACTTACTTGGAGATATCGAAGTATGGGTTGACCAGAAAACATGGTTTGTTGTAAAAACTATTTCTGAGACAGGAGATACTAGAACAGAATTAGAGTATACCAAATTAGATTTTTCACCGAAATTTGCTAAAGATACGTTTACACTTGATATCCCAGATAATATTGAAATTACAGATTTAGCAAAGGATTTTGGTCCTGATACAGTTACAGTAGAGGAAGCGGAGACAGCATTGGGGCAAGCATTTCTTATGTTTTCTGAAGAAACAATATATTTGGCCAGTGTACAAATGTATGGTTATTCAAGCGAGCTGAATCGCTCCGAAGTGGAACTGATGTATCATTCCAAAGACGGTATTCCGATGTTTAGTTTGTCTATTTTCCCAACACCTGAGGGAATGGGGATTGAAGAAACAGATTTGGAGATTCGCGGCAATGCAGCGGAATATGAAGAGGTTACTGATAGCATTCTTTGGGATGAAGATGGTTTGCGCTATTCGATAGTACTAGCAAATCCTGATGCAGACATCGATGAAGTAGCAGAATGGACCGAAAACATGATATTAAGCTCAGAACGGTAATAAAGTTCAGTTTCCTTAAGAGATATTTTTCATAAAGGAAAAAGCGACAGCAGGGGTGGATACGTGATGAAAATGCGGAGCCGAATGATGAAGCAGATAAAAAAAGGTGATAATCGCTCATTTAAGAAATTTGTTCAGCATTATCACCAGTCAGTTTACAATGTTTGCTACTTCATTTTAGGAGACTGCAATGAAGCTGAAAATCTATCAAAAGCTATTTTTTTGGATGTTTATAATCACCTTGAAGAAGATTGTAAGGTGTCTGATAAGACAATTTCGCTGCTGCTGTTCCGAAAAACCGTCAACCTTGCTAGAACTCGGATTAGTGAAAGAAAACATAGTGAACGGGGAGAAAAGGGTCCTATATTAAATGCAAAAAATAAAAATGATATTAGGCTGTTGCTGATGCATCTTTCATTCAAAGAGAGAATTGTTCTCATATTGAATGCAAGTAATCACTTATCTGTTCAGGAAATTAGCGAAATCCTGGAAATCACACACTCCGATACTACCTACTTTATTTGGCATGGGAGAGAAAGGATTCGTGAGATGATTAGTCAGTAACCTGTTATGTTACAGAGCCATCTAAATCTAAATATAAAGAAAAAACCACATGATTGGAGTGCAGATTATGTCGATGATGATTATTGTTATTGCAGCAATGCTTATCTGGATCGCAGTAACCCGTGAAACAGTTAAACCTTCAAAAGAGATAAATTGGCGAAAAACGATAACCTTACTGTCAGGAGGATCTCTATTAACGCTTATTTTGACAATCTCACTCTTTCAAAATCTCCCTTTTTAGAATTTGTCAAAATGCTGTTGTAATTGGAATGGTTAACAGACCAAAGGCGGCATCTTTACTATTTCAACATGCAGTCCGAGTAAAGCACATGGAGACAGGAAGAAGAAATGATGCTCTGTTAAGATTTAATTAAGGAGTGAGTGACATGGTGTGGGTTGAATCATTACAGGCGGCAATAGACTACATGGAAGACCATTTACTTGATGACTTATCAATAGAAAGAATTGCCCAGGAGGCTAATTTTTCCGTTTTCCATTTTCAACGAACATTTGCGATATTAACGGATATATCTGTTGGTGAATATCTTAGACGTCGTCGCCTAACATTAGCTGCTTATGAGTTAACAAGTTCTGATACAAAGATTATTGATCTCGCCTACAAATATGGCTACGAAACTCCGGAAGCTTTCTCAAAGGCTTTTAAGCGGCAACATGGTGTAGCACCAAGTGAAGCGCGAAAGTACACGGGAAAACTAAAATCTTATAACCGCCTGGCGGTGCAGGTGAGTTTGAAGGGAGCAGAACCGATGCAGGTCAAAATTGTTGAGCGTGGAAGATTTCAGGTTGTTGGAATGAAACAGAAGTTTTCACTGGTTAATGAGGAGAACTTAGCAGGCATCCCCAAAATGTGGGATAAGGTAAACGGAGAGGGCATGGATGATCGATTGTTTAAATTAAACAACGGTCCAATTGAAGGTGTAGTAGGAGTATGTGTTGAAAGAGATTCCGAGTCCATTGATTATTGGATAGGTACAGCATATGAGGGCAGTGCACCTGACGGATTATCATCCCTGGAGATCCCTGCAACTAAATGGGCTATATTTGAAGTTCACGGCTCAATGCCAGACGCAATGCAGAACGTGTGGAAACAAATCTTTTCGGAATGGTTTCCTTCCAGTGGTTACAAACATGCAGGTACAGCAGAACTAGAGATATATTCAGACGAAGATCCATCCAGTCCCGACTTATACTCAGAAATCTGGATTCCTGTAAAATAGGAACCTGTCTAAGCAGCAGATTACATCGCTAATCTGCTGCTTACTTATTCTTCTAGTTTTCTGGTCAGCAGGCTTTACTAATGAATTAACACCATTCACAATTACTTTTAGCTTTGGACTTCATATGTTTTGGACATTATACAAGAAGGTCGGGTCAATAAACGATATTAAATATGAAGCGCATAAAATATACTATAGAAAGGGGTACCAGCATGGAGCTTGATTTAATTTGGCTCGCTCTCGGAATTGCTGCAGCGGGTTTCTTTATCGGTAATGGGTTGAAAAATTTTAAAAATCCAAATGCTAAAAGTTTCAGTGAAATTTTTGATGACGAGGAACCCGAACTGATAACGGAAAACGACGTGCATGACATTATTGGTATATCAAAAGAAGATGCAAAACATCTGATTAAGGAGCACCCAGATATACCACATATTAAGATTAATAATAGAGTATACTACCCACGAGCAAAATTACGGAAATGGGTAGAAAATATAGGAAATGAATAAACTGCCTCTCTAACTAAAAAAATAGTTGGAGGGCAGTTTAATTTTGTCGTACTTTAATTTTTATTCACCGTCTGTTGCATCGTTTCCTAAGAAAGCTTGCAGCATCCAGATTGTTAAATCAACACTGTCTTTATATCCTATTAATAAATCTTCGGTTACAGAGTCATTCTCCTTGCCAGCTAAAACAATTGCCTGACTTGTGATATCACGAATGGTGCGGTAATCAGCTACAAGGTTTTCCACCATCTTATCGGCAGAGATTTTGTTATTATAGACTTCTTCTTCAATTGATGCATGCTCTAAGAATTCTTTTAATGTGGAAAAAGGTTTTTCGCCCAGAGCTATCAGACGTTCTGCAATTGCATCAAAATGTTCAGTTGCTTCATTATAGAGTTCCTCGAATTTAGCATGCAATGTGTAGAATTTCGGTCCTTGCACATACCAGTGATACTGATGAAGTTTTACATATAAAACACCTAAATTTGCTACAATATGATTGGTCATTGATGCAGCGGATCTGTGATGGTGAATATGCGGTTGTTCCATTGCCATAATACATCTCTCCTTTTCATGTGCTATCTTTATTATACAGTAAGAATATTATGAATCCCTTGATTCACGTCACAATTTGAAAAGAATTCATAATTTAGGTTGAAATATGTGATGCCTTCTTGTCCAATATATATCTACCCTATTATTTCTTACTTCAAACTTTGTTATACTCTCGCTATAGCGCTATAGAATCTTCCAGCTTTTAAGTAATAGTTCAATTGCATTTGCCAGCTCAGGCTCAGGAATTCCCGCAAATCCAAGAATAATTATTGGCTGTGATTCATAATGGCTTTCCAGTAAATAAGAAGAAAGCGGATAGACCTTTACACTTTTTTGCAATGCTCTCTCGACCAGTTCTTTTTCAGGCATGCCATTATTTACTTTTAAAACGATATGGAATCCGGACAAATCCCCAACTATTTCAACAAAACGTTCATAAGGTTTTAATAACTCCAGTGTTTTATCCATTTTTCTGCGATAAACCTTACGCATTCGATTAAGATGTTTTTCAAAATCTCCTTCTCTCATGAAACGGGCAAGGATATGCTGATCAATTCGTGAAACGGAGCACTGAAAGAAGGATAATTTTTCTTTATAAAGCTTTATTAACTGTTTTGGCAAAACCATATAGCTAATTCGAATCGATGGAATAAGAGATTTCGAAAATGTGCCGAGATAAATTACCTTATCATTCTGATCCATGCTTTGGAGTGAAGGGATTGCTTTCCCGACATAACGAAATTCGCTGTCATAATCATCTTCAATAATAAAACGTTTTTCTTTGCTGGCCGCCCAATTTAACAGTTTAATTCTTCGATTTGCGGAGAGAACGGCACCATATGGAAAATGACGCGAAGGAGTCACATAAACAATATCAAGCTTTGAGCCTTCGAGATTATCGACCTTTACTCCCTTGCCATCGACTTCCAAGGGGGAGACCTCATTTGGATAGTTTTTCAAAATCCGGGAAATTGCATGATAACCAGGATCCTCTACCCCATAGGCTGCTTGATTACCTAATAAGAGTATCAGCTGCTGCAGCAAAGTTTCCACCCCAGCACCAAGAATAATAGCCTCGGGAGAACAGTGCACACCACGAGCCTGATAAATATAATGAGCTATTTCTTCACGTAAAACTCTTTCACCTTGCCAATCCCCCATTAATAAGAGTGCTTGATTTTCCTTATCAATAATATTTTTGGCAGACTTACGCCATTTTTCAAAGGGAAAATTTTCTGTATCTATCCTGCTGGGATGAAAATTATATTTGATTGGCTCGGTTTCCTGTTCGGGCATATTTTCATAACGAACAGGCTGCACATATTCTAAATCTTCATGTGCTAAGACAAAATAACCTTTTCTGGGAAAACCTTCGATATAGCCCTCGGCACCGAGTTGATCGTATGCCTGTTCAACGGTATTTTGACTAATCGTCAGAAATTCAGAGAGCTTCCTCTTTGAAGGCAGTTTGGTGCCGTATGGAATTCTTCCCTCCATGATTTCATTTTTAATATAATCATATAACTGTTCATAAAGCGGGATGTTACTGCCTCTATCCAGATTACAAGTGAGCATTTCCATCATTACAATCTCCAATCTGACCCTGTCAAATCTAATAAAACTGACTCTTTAAATAGTATCAACTACTATCTATAATATATTAAAATTCAAACAAATCAAGAAAATATCAGATAGGAGATGTGTACATGGGGATTATTACAGCACCTGAAAAAGAACAGACACTGGAAAAGATTAATGCTGGCGGGGTTATCATGGACGTTGTGAATGCGGAACAAGCGAAGATTGCGGAAGCGAGCGGTGCGATTGCAGTGATGGCATTAGAACGTGTACCTTCCGATATCCGTGCAGCGGGTGGAGTAGCTCGTATGGCGAATCCGCGAATCGTTGATGAGGTAATGGCAGCTGTGTCGATTCCAGTAATGGCGAAAGCAAGAATCGGCCATATTACAGAGGCACGGGTTTTGGAAAGTCTTGGAGTAGATTTCATTGACGAAAGCGAAGTGCTGACACCAGCAGATGAAGAATTTCATCTGTTAAAAAGTAATTATACGGTTCCTTTCGTTTGTGGATGCAGGGATTTAGGAGAAGCTTCACGCCGTATTGGGGAAGGGGCGTTAATGCTTCGAACGAAGGGGGAGCCAGGTACAGGGAATATTGTAGAAGCAGTTCGTCATATGCGCAAGGTTCAAGCACAGGTACGCAAGGTAACAATGATGCATGATGATGAATTAATGACAGAGGCAAAACTGCTGGGAGCACCTTATGAAATATTAAAACAAGTGAAGGAAGCTGGAAGATTGCCGGTAGCGAATTATGCTGCAGGTGGTGTAGCGACACCTGCTGATGCAGCGCTCATGATGGAACTTGGTGCGGATGGGGTGTTTGTCGGATCGGGAATCTTCAAATCAGAAAACCCGGAAAAGTTCGCAAAAGCGATTGTGCATGCGACAGCAAATTACAAAGACTATGCGCTGATTGGTGAACTGTCGAAGGAATTGGGAACAGCGATGAAAGGAATTGAAATTTCTAAGCTAAGTGGGGAAGAGAGAATGCAGGAGCGTGGCTGGTAATATTCTTTTAGGTAAGGGAATAAAACAGTTTTCATTTTGAGGCCACTGAAATTAATTTTCAAGTATGTCTCCACCAGAATTTGCTGCTGAATCACGATTACAAATCAAATCTTTCATTACCAGTCTTATTTACAGTACAATGAAATGTAATAAAAAAATCGGAGGCTGAGATAGATGAGGCGGATTTACAGTGATGTGATCCAATTCCGTGGAAGTCATTATGAATTTGGGTTAATCCAGGGAAGACAAATCAAAGATTCATTGATTCTTAAAAACCGAGAAAAGATCTGGAAGATTAGAAGCCCAAGATTTGCGATTGATGAGCAAGAAACCAAGAAGATGCTAGAACGCTTTGCTCCAGGAATATGGGAAGAAATAGAAGGACTGAAAGATGTTTTAGAATTACCGATGGAAATGATTTTACGAAATTTTGGTGGCTACCGGATTCCTGCTGAACGAAGCGGCTGTTCAATTGTAACGGGAAAGGAATTCCTGGTGCGAAATTATGATTTTCATCCAAAGACTTATGAGGGAAGGTTTAGCCTCTTTCAGCCCACAGACAAAGGGTATGCTACAATTGGACCGGCACAGAGAATTACCGGTCGTATGGATGGAATGAACGAAAAAGGACTAGCGATGGGATATAATTCGATTAATCGAAAGGAACCTGGTCCTGGATTTGTCTGCTGGATGATTGGACGGATGATTCTGGAAAACTGTGCAACGGCAGAAGAAACGATTGATTTTTTGAAAGAAATCCCGCATCGCCATACATTTAGTTACGTGGTTCTGGACCCGAACGAAGAAACGTACATTATTGAAACGAGTCCAAGGAAAATAGCAGTTCGCAAGTCCAATGCTTGTACGAACCATCATGAAGCTATACCAGAGGAGAATCGCAAGTACTTAGCAGATTCAAAACAGCGATTAGATACAATTCAAAAAAATACGAATGAAAATATGAGTGCATATGCTGCTTTTCGTATGATGAATGACACTGATAAAAATGTATTTTCCAAGGAATACAAAAGCTGGGCAGGTACAATCCATACATCGGTTTATTTTCCGAAAGAGAAACGAGCATGGATGGTACTTGGTGGGGATCAAGAGCCAGTTAAGTTCAATTTTGAGCGCTGGCTGGAAGGTGAAGATCAACAAATAGATAGAATTTATGGTGAGGTTGATACAGAGATTGGTTTTGCGCATATGGATTCGAAACTGAACAAGTTTTAATGGAGAAAATAAAAGAAGTTGGCCTCTAGATGCACCAGAGGTCAACTTCATCTGAATTTATTCTTCCAGTTTTCCATCACGAATTGTAACAACACGATCGCATAAATCAAGTACGTTTTCATCGTGGGTTACCATAATGCCAGCTTTTCCTCGTGCTTTCATTTCATTCGCGAGAAGTTCAACTACCTGTCTTCCGCGTTTTGAGTCAAGACTTGCAGTTGGTTCATCAGCGAGAATTAGTTTCGGGTCGTTAATCAATGCTCTTGCAATGGCCACCCGCTGTCTTTCCCCGCCGGAAAGTTCATTTGGATAGTTTGCCATCCGATTCTCTAAACCGAAATGCTCTAATAGTTCGGCTCCATAACTGTCCGCTTTATTTCCGGAAATCACATTAATAACTTGAAGCTGATCTTTGACTTTTAAATAAGGTATCAAGTTTGCTGCTTGAAAAACAAAGCCAATACTTTCTAGGCGTTTAGCCGTAAGCTGCTTTTTAGATAAAGAAGCCATATTTTCTCCATCCAGCAGAACATCCCCAGTTGTTGGTGTTAATAATCCGCCTGCAATGGAAAGCATTGTACTTTTACCGGAGCCGGAGGGACCGACAATGGCCAGGAATTCACCAGGCTTTACTTCTAACGATACATTATCTAGTGCCTTAAATTCAGACATGCCGTCTTGATATATTTTTGAGATGCTATTTAATACTAATGTCATTAGTGACTGCCTCCTTCTATTGCTTCGAGCGGATCGACCTTTACAACTTGAACAAAGGATATGACCGCGCCAACAATTGATACAATTAAAATTATAATTGAGGTTTTAGCTATCTGTGCAGCTTCAAGTTGGAAAGGCATGCTTTCTGGCATAATAAACGACATGCTGATGGTTAAGCCAGCACCTATTGCAATTCCAATTACTGCTACCATCGCGACTTGCCCTATTAAATTTAGAATCAAGTAGGATGTATTTGTGCCCAATGCTTTTAGTACACCAAATTGCTCTCTTTTTTGTAAAGTTATGACATAGAAAAAGACAGCTAATACAAATGCAGCAATAATAAACAAGAAGAAAATCATCATATTAAGTGATGCTTGCTCTTGAGGGTAGCTTGGGATACCTTGCAGAGATTCCTCTTTTGTTACGATGTCGTAGGAACTGCCCAATGTCTCTTTGATATTGCTTATTTTTTCCTTGTCTGCCTGAATCGCAAAACCATTAATGCTTTCCGGCTGCTCTCCTTTAATAAACAGAACTGGAGTATGGCTATAACGGTGACTTTGAGCAAATCCTGTAATTGTATATACGCTATCATCGCTAAAGGTTAGTGTATCGCCAACTTCAACACCTTCACGTTTTAAAGAAGCATCAGCAGTAACTTCAAACGCCTCGTCGCCCGCACTGCCTTCAATTACTTCTGGGACGAGCATTCCATTTGTATCTGTAAAAAACATTGCGATATCTTCATTTTGCTCCGTATCATTTACAGTTCCATTCATCATTCGAATGGAGATGGGAGCAATAGCTTCAATTCCATCTAATTTAGCTATTTCAGTCATATTTTCATATGGGATAAAGGATTTGGTTATATTGAGCTCAGCATCTTTATCCATAATTAAATAATCTGCTTGCAGATTTTCTATGGCTGATGCGTTATCAGAAGACAAGCCTTGAGCTAGAGCAGTTATAATAAAAATCAGACTGGATATCAATATCATGATTATGCCGATTAATATATAACGGAATTTAGCGTGCTTTAGTTCTCTTAATGCAAGAAACATCTTGTTCACTCTCCTAAACAATTGATACCTTTACTATAAGAGTGGTATGTGAATAGAAGATGAACAAGATATTACAACTGGGGGAGAGTGACGATAAACGTTGTCCCTTTGTCTAATTCACTCGTTACCTCAATCGTCCCATGATGGATATCGATTACTTTTTTGACAATAGACAGTCCTAATCCAGTACTATTATCTGTTCGTGTTCTGGCCTTATCTGCTTTATAAAAACGTTCGAATATCTGTGGGAGATCATCCTCGGAAATGCCGATTCCAGAATCCTTTACTTGTACTTCGATATATCTTTTATAACTCAAAACCTGAATTGAAATTGCAGCAGCTGGTTGAGAGTAGCGAATGGCATTACTGATTAAATTTACCCATACTTGCTGGATAAGTTTTGGATTTCCTATTGTAATCGCAGGAGACAGGTCCATTTCAATTGCTATTTCTTTATTTCTCCATTGCCATTCTGTTGCTGTTACCGCTTCTTTTATTTGCTCTGCAACATTGAAGGAAATGCTTTCACTTGAGTCGAGCTCATGATCAAGAAAAGACAATGTTAAAAGCTGCTGGCTCAATGTCGACAAGCGTTTGCTTTCGCTTTCTATAATATTCAAATAGTGATTTCTTTCTTCCTCCGTCAGATTATCCTCACGCAAAGCTTGAGAGAATCCTTGAATAGAAGTAAGCGGAGACTGGATTTCATGGGAAACATTGGATACGAACTCTTGTCGTTTTTGTTCCGTTTTTTCTAGGCTGCTGCTCATTTTACTGAAGTCTTTTGCAAGTCTGCCGATCTCATCACGCCGATTTACATCAAGTTTTACATGATAATTACCTGTCGCTAACCGTCTCGTTGCAGCAGTTAATTTATTGATTGGTCTAACAATCAAGCGAGAGCTGATCAATACAAGAAGAAAGCTGAATACCAGCATGAGAATGAGCATCATTCCAAGGAATATACGCATTTCTCCAAATTGCACTTGTGAGTTGGGACGAACAAATAATGCATGGTTTTCACCATTAACCTGAATGGGAACACCAACAGAATTACGTAAATCATCTTCAAAAAATCCTGTAACAAAAGGCTTCCAGCTATAATCTCGAATACCATGGTAAGTTTGGCCATTAAGAATGGCATTAATGTGTTTTTGTTCGATTTCCCTTATCCTGAAGGGTTCTCCGATTTCATGTTCTTGACCATCCGGACTAACAATGAGAAATTTATAGCCTAAGTCGCTTTGAGCATCCAAATAGCCAGTCACTGAACTGGAATCTCCCTTTTCATAAACCTCAACAATTCGATTGGCGATTTGGGTGATTTTTTCATCATTACTTGCTTTTAAAGATAATTGATAATATAAGTTAGAAGCTGCAAAAGAAAATAATGCACTTAAAATCATAATGGTCATCGTTGTTATAATGATTTTCACATATAAAGTCCGCATTTCTCGTACCTCGCTTTTACTTTGTCGTCAGTTTATATCCCAGCCCTCGAATGGTTTGAATAGAGAAGCCATGCACTTGTTCGGGAAATCGTTCGCGCAGCCGTTTTATGTGCACATCCACTGTCCGATCACTGCCATCAAAATCATTTCCCCAAATAGTGGCAATTAACTGCTCCCGGGAAAAGGTCTGATTTGGATAACTTGCGAGCTGTGCGAGTAATTCAAATTCCTTTAAAGGCAGAATATAGGTTTTTCCAAGTGATTCTATTTCATAGTTTTTACGATTAATCACTGCGTTTCCAGCTGAGATGAGTGCTTGGTTTGATATTTGAAAGCGGCGCAGCAAAGCCTTTATGCGGAATAATATTTCCTTTGGCTCAAATGGTTTCACGATATAATCATCGGTCCCAGCGGCATAGGCTTTTTCCTTATCCTGGATTTCTCCTTTGGCAGTTACCATCAAAACTGGAATATCATAGGTTTGCCGGATTTCTTCACAGAGTTGATATCCATCAATATTAGGCATCATAATATCAACAATTGCAAGCTGAATTTGTATAGAATCGAGTTGGGTTAATGCTTCTGCACCGTCGGCAGCTTCAATTGCTTTATAACCTTCCCTTTGTATATAAAAGCGTAATAATTCTCGAATATTTGGATCGTCATCAACAATTAATATTGTAATCATGGAAATACCTCCAATTTGTTTTATCGTAACACAGAGGATGAGGGAGGGAAACTTGGTTAATATCAAGTCCTTCATTTTCACAAACAGAAAACATCGTTTTATATTGAAATTTTAGAGCTGTTATTAGAGTTTTATCAATAGCATGAGCTAACTTGCTTTTATGCCGAGAGCCTCGAAAAGAAAACTATTCCAGAACAACTGAAATGGTCTTCTTAAATACTTTCCAATTCATATACGGAGGCATGATCATTCTCACTGTCAATTGTTTCGATGAATTTTTGAAGCGTGGTAGTCAGGAAAGTATCCGCTCTTCGAATAAATACAGTTGTGATGCTGCTGTATTTTTCAGGAAGCTTGTGAGATTGAATCAGATTACTTTGTTCCAGGTGAGCAACGGTTGTTTTCGGGACAAATGCAATACCCAAACCTACAACAACACTGCGTAATATAGTTTCTAATGTACCAAATTCCATAACCTTATGTGGGGTAATTTTTTGGTCATTATACCAAGTCTCAAGGCGCGCACGGTAGCCGCAGCCTTTTGAAAAGCAGAGGATTGGCTGTTTAATTACTTCTTCAAAGGTTGGGATTTGTCGATTGGATATCAGCACTAGTTCTTCATTAAATACGTCCTTAGCCACAATTTCAGGGGAGAAGTTCGCCTTTGTTACAAATGCTCCATCGAGCTTATGATTCAAAACCTTTTCTTCTAATTTATTCGTTACACCTGAGAAAAGAGATAACTCTACATTTTTATACTTTTTATCAAATGCTGCAAGTAAGTTTGGTAAATGAAAGACTGTTTCAATCGTTCCAATTTCTAATTTTCCAGAAGGTTCGTTTTTGCTTTGAACAGCTTTTTTCATTTCCTTTGTTAAAGCCATAATCTTCTCACTGTAGATTAATAATTTTTTGCCCTCAGGTGTTAGCGTCATTCCGCGACGGTGACGATTAAATAGAGGGGTATTCAATTCTTTTTCCAGCTTTTTGATGCGGGAAGTAATATTAGATTGCACATAATTTAATTCTTTAGCGGCTTCAGTAATCGTTCCCTTTTCGGCGACAATCTGAAAGATTTCCAAGTCCTTAAATTCCATGTTTTCTTCTCCTTCATAGAAAGTTCCTGATTATATGATATCACTAAAAATGATGTAAATCATCATTTGAATTCATTTTACAAGATATCTTGAAGGTTAGATAATAAAAGTATAAACTCAGAGAAGGAGAAAGGGAAAAGTGAAGAATAGGGTATGGTTTGGGGCGTTTTTATGTTTTATTGCTGCAGCTTCGTGGGGAGCGATGTTTCCGGTAGCGCACGCGGCATTTCAGCATATTGATCCCTTCTATTTTACGATTATTCGTTATGTAGCAGTAACTGTTATTTTAGTTGTCTGTTTATTTTGGAAAGAAGGGAAGCAGGCTTTTCGATTTGAAGGAAAGGGTACACAGCTATGGTTTTTCGGAACGATGGCTTTTACAGTCTATAATTTGCTAATTTTTTGGGGAGAGGATTTATTAGGGCAGCCTGGAGTGATGATTGCCTCTATTATGGAATCCCTAATGCCGATGATTTCGATTGTTATTGTTTCTATTTTATATAAAAGATTACCACAGGGACTCACATTAATGTTTGTGCTGCTTTCATTTGTAGGTGCCGTATTAGTCATCACGAAAGGTGATGTACAAGTATTCTTCAGAGCAGCTGACGACTTTATTCCATCCTTGCTTATTTTCATAGCAGTGATTGGCTGGGTTGTTTATACAATGGGAGGTGCAGAGTTTGGGGGCTGGTCTGCACTAAGGTATTCTACATTAAGCTGTTTACTTGGAACGATTACCGCTGTTGTAATTGTCGGGGGGATGACATTATTCGGGTATATTTCTGTTCCTACAGTAGAGGTGCTGACAGCTACAAGTCCGCATTTATTGTTTATGATCATCTTTCCGGGTGTGATTGCATTAGTTGGCTGGAATGTTGGGGTAAATATCCTGACACCGTTAAATGCATTGCTGTTCATTAATTTTGTGCCAATTACTACATTAACCATCTCAGTTATTCAAGGAAGTCCGATTACTGGATATGATTTAATTGGGACAGCATTTATCATCATTTCATTAATTGGCAACAATATTTATCTGAGATTATCAGACAAGAAAAAGGCAGTGAAAGAAGCGGAAAATAATTTAGTCGAGGGAACATCTTAGAAAATAGATTAATTACAGCGTGCAGAGGGTATCTTCATTTATATGTGGAGGTACCTCTTTTTGTTGCTGCAAAACGTATTGCAGATGTCAATAAAAATTCAAGAGGAATGCATGCACGGAATGGATTTGAGAAAGACTATTGTAGGTGAAGTGAAGAGCTGACGGGAAATTTCCTGTAAAATAATGAAAGGGTGAAAGAAAAAAATGGGCTATCAATTTGAAGAGGAAGCTGGCCGTATTGTTGTAAAGGATAAGGAAGGTACAGAAGCCGGGGAATTAACCTTTACTCGAGAAGGAGACGATGTAATAATTATTGACCATACAGGCGTTGAACCAGCACACCGAGGACAAGGTTTAGCAGAGCAGCTTGTAAATAAAGCGGTGGATAAAGCGAAAAAAGAAAATTTACGAGTAATGCCAGTTTGCCCCTTTGCGAAAAAGAAATTCGAAGAAAATGAGGAATATAAAGCTGTGTTATAGCATGTGATTGAAGACCCTTTGAATTTCTTCAAAGGGTTTATTTTAATTTAAAACACGTTGACTTCGTTTAATACTTTATTTACATGGCAATTCATTAGGGCCATTACTTTATCTATATTTTAAAATGTGAAAAAATGCACATAATTAGAGAGTGATCCTGCTTTTAAAAAACTTATTGGAACCTGTTATGATGAGCTCAAAACAATAAAATTCTACTTTATAGCACTATTATCCAATTCATTTCTTTATGACATAAGCAACTTTTAGTTGGCAATAATATAGAAGGAATTGCCTTCAAAAAAAATTCCAATAGGAGGAAACATCATGGAAAGTACTTACAAAGGCACAAATAAAATGATTACGGGTATTGTATTTGGAGTTATTACATTTTGGTTATTTGCACAATCAATGGTTAATATCGTTCCTGCTGTTCAAGAGGATTTAGGAATTTCACTTGGGACAATTAACGTAGCAATCAGTCTTACAGCGCTTTTCTCTGGTATGTTTATTGTTGTAGCTGGTGGGTTAGCGGACAGAATCGGACGTAAGAAAATAACATACGTTGGTCTGGTTCTAAGTGTTATTGGTTCTTTACTGCTTGTTTTAGCAAGTGGCTCTGTCTTACTAATTGCAGGCCGTATTCTTCAAGGTTTGTCAGCTGCAGCAATCATGCCGGCAACGATAGCTTTGATGAAAGAGTACTTTGAAGGTGCAGAGCGCCAGCGTGCATTAAGCTACTGGTCAATTGGTTCTTGGGGCGGATCTGGCCTTTGTTCATTCTTTGGTGGTGCAGTTGCAACATCAATGGGCTGGAAATGGATTTTCGTCTTTTCAATTGTTTTTGCACTGCTTGCAATGTGGTTGATTAAAGATACTCCAGAAAGTAAAGCGGAGACAACTGGTACATTTAAGTTTGATTTCGGTGGATTAGGGATATTTATTGTAACAATGCTTGCTTTAAATATTTTAATTACTCAAGGTGCAAGTTTTGGGTGGACAAGTCCTCTAACACTTGGTCTTGCAGCAATTACAGTTGCGGGCATCATTGCCTTTATTAAATACGAAGCAAAACGACAAAATGCATTAATTGATTTTAAAATGTTTAAAAGTAAACCTTATACAGGTGCAACAATTTCTAACTTCCTGCTGAATGCGGTAGCAGGTACGCTTATTGTAGCGAATACGTATGTACAGGTCGGTCGTGGATTCTCAGCGTTCCAATCAGGTATGCTGTCACTTGGTTACCTTGTAGCTGTACTTGGAATGATTCGTGTAGGTGAAAAGCTCATGCAACGTACAGGTGCTAGAAAGCCAATGATTTGGGGGACTATTTTAACTCTCATTGGTGTCGGTGTAATGGGACTTACATTCTTGCCTGATTTAGCTTATACAATTATTGTATTTGTTGGATTTATTCTTTTCGGTTTGGGCCTTGGAATGTATGCAACTCCATCTACTGACACAGCAGTAAGCTATGCACCAGCTAATAAAGTTGGGGAAGCTTCTGGTGTATATAAAATGGCAAGTTCATTGGGTAACGCTTTTGGGGTTGCAATTTCTGCAACAGTTTACAGTACGATAACTGCATTCAGCAGTGTGGAAGTTGCTGCTACAGGCGGGATTATTACGAATGTAATCTTTGCTGTGTTATCATTAATTTCAATTATATTTCTTGTACCTAGAAGTACGGGACGTGACTCAGAAGGACCGAAGACACCTGAGGCACCAGTCATGAAAATGTGACCGGGAAACACAAATTGTTAAAGGAGATGGTCAAATGAGAAGCAAGCTAATGGAAATGTTAGAATCTCGAAAAGAGGAAATGATCGAAATACGGCGTTATCTGCACGAAAACCCTGAGCTATCCTTTAAGGAAGAAAAGACAGCACAGTACATTGCTGATTTTTACGAGAATAAAGATGTTGACGTGGATAGAGATGTTGGTAATGGTTATGGTTTAATTATAACGATTACAGGAGGAAAACCAGGAAAGACAATTGGTTTGAGAGCAGACTTTGATGCACTTCCAATTATGGAAGAAGCTGATGTGCCTTTTAAATCAAAAAATGAAGGGGTAATGCATGCATGCGGACATGATGCACATACTGCATATTTACTTGTTCTTGCAGATTGCCTCATTCAATTAAAGGACGAATTAAACGGTACAATAAAAATTATTCATCAGCATGCAGAAGAAGTGCCGCCAGGTGGGGCTAAGAGCATCCTCGAATCTGGAAAATTGGATGATTTGGATGCAATTTTTGGAATACATGTGCTTCCAATGGATGAAGCTGGTGTTGTTGGTTATCATAGTGGATATTCTTTTAATGGCAGATCGTACTTTAAATTAAAAATCCAAGGACAAGGTGGACATGGTTCATCTCCGCATAAAGCGAATGACTCCATCGTCGCTGGAGCACATTTTGTAACGGCTGTTCAAACGATTATCAGCCGACGAATTAACCCAATGGATGTAGGTGTCATTACAATTGGTTCATTTGATGGCAAAGGAACCTTCAATGTTATAAAAGACAGCATTGAAATTGAAGGTGATATTCGGTATATGAGTACAGAAACACAAGAAATCATTGCAAAAGAAATGAAACGAATGGTTGATGGTATTGAAGTTGAATTCGGTGTGGAATGCACACTGGATTACGAAGCAGATTATCCGCCGCTGAATAATGACCCAGGATATACAGCATTTGCTGCAGAAAGTTTAAAACAGGTAAAGGATAAAGATATTAAAGAAGTGAAAGAATACCCGCCATTAGCGCCTTCTGAAGATTTTGCATACTACTTGGAAAAGATTCCAGGCTGTTATTTCTTTATTGGGTGTACACCAAAAGGGGTAAAAGAGCCTTACTTTAACCATCACCCAAAATTCGATATTGATGAAGATGCGATTCTTGTCGCAGCTAAGGCAGTGGGACATGTTGTTTGCAGTTATTTTGAACAGAATAAATGATGCAGCATCTGCAAACGAAGCCTTAATTTATTTCCGATAAATATCAGCAAAAGAGCCTCCAACGATACATAATTGGAGGCTCTTAAAATTAATTTGCTTTCTTCATTTTTATTTCATTTTTAGAAATTGATTTATTCGCCCAAATTGTAGCAAGGATTGGCCCTGATATATTATGCCATATCGCTCCCCATACGCTTGGAAGAGCTGCCAGTGGTGTGAAATGGGCGGATGCCAAGGTCACGCCTAATCCGGAATTTTGCATGCCTACTTCTATTGAAATTGCTCTTCTGTCATCCTCACTTAATTTCATAGCTAATGCAGCTAAATAACCAAGTAATAAACCAAATCCGTTATGCAGGAATACAGCAACAAAAGCAAGGAACCCAGCTGTTATTACGTTTTCTGCATTCGCAGCAGTAACTGCTGATACAATGATTAAAATTGCAAGTACAGAGATCAGAGGGACAACGGATACACTCTTATCAACCGCAACAGGAAAGAATCTTTGGACAAGGAACCCGAGAATAATCGGAATGATAATTACTTGAATAATCGACATGAACATTGCAACTGGATTAACGGGCATCCATTTCCCAGCTAATAGAAAAAGAAGCAAAGGTGTCATAACAGGTGCGAGCATCGTTGAAAAAGAGGTCATTGCCACAGATAATGCTACATTTCCCCTTGCTAAGTAAACCATTACATTGGATGCAGTCCCGCCTGGAACAGAACCTAATAATACAAGTCCAGCAGCGAGCTCAGCGGGAAGTTTTAATAAATAAGCAATCCCAAAAGCGATAAGTGGCATAATCGTATATTGGGCACATATTCCGATAATTACAGGTAAAGGTTTGGTAAATACTAATTTAAAATCAACTGGTTTTAATGTCAGTCCCATTCCAAACATAACAATTCCAAGTAAAACGGTGATATAACTTCCAAAGATTACAAAGACAGAGGGGAAAATAAAGGCAATAACCGCTGTCAAAATAACGAGGACTGCAAAGTATTTTCCGGCTAGTGCACTTAACTTCTCTAATGTTTTCAAGGTAATTCCCCCTATTCTACATCCAAAATTTTGGCTGGATTAAGTATGTTATTTGGATCTAACGCTTTTTTAATTCGTGCCATTACATCGAGGGCAGCACCATGTTCTTTTCGCTGGTAAGCTTTCTTGCCAACACCAACTCCATGTTCACCTGTGCATGTGCCACCGCGTTCCAATGCATAAAGTACAACATTTTGATTAAACTCCATTGCTTTATTTACTTCGTTTTCATCCTTCATATCAATCATAATAAGTGAATGGAAATTTCCGTCGCCTACATGTCCAAGAATTCCACCAGGTATACCTAATTTATCTAACTCTTTCCGAGCATAAATTACCGAATTAGCTAGTTCTGAGATTGGGACAGCGACATCTGTAAGCATCATTTTTTTTCCAACATGGTTATGGATAAAGGCGTATGCCAAATTGTGCCGTGCATCCCATAATTGATTCCGTGCAGCATTGTCAGTTTCTGAAGTGAAACTCTCACATCCATGGTCTTGCATAATCTCCTTTGTAAAAATGACATCTGCTTTCAGTCCCGCCTCATTTCCATGAAACTCTAGAAATAGCGTTGGTTTGACAGGATAATCTGTTTCACTAAATTTATTAATTTGGATAACAGAGGCTTCGTCCACAAATTCCACTCTTGCAATCGGAATACCTGCATGCAATATCGAGGTCACAGCTTCAATTGCATTGGTCAGACTTGGGAAAGTTGCTCGTGCTGCCACAATATGCTCTGGTATTCCGTATACATGCAGGGTTAATTCAGTGAAACAGCCCAGAGTTCCTTCAGAGCCTACAAATAGACCATTTAAATGGTACCCAGAGGCGGATTTTGCAGCCAGGCTGCCAGTATGGATAACACTTCCATCTGCAAGCACAACCTCCATATCCCGCACTTGATCTCGCATTACACCATATTTTACGGTGGTTGTACCACTTGCGTTTGTAGCAGCCATACCGCCAAGTGTTGCATTCGCACCAGGGTCAACGGTAAAAAACAGGCCATATTTTTTAAGTTCTTTATTCAATTGTTCTCTTGTTACCCCGGGCTGAACTCTTACAAGCAAGTCATTTTCTTTAATCTCCAAGATTTGGTTCATTAATGAAAAATCAACAGTGATGCCATTCTGATAAGGAATGACATGCCCTTCTAAACTAGAGCCAACACCAAAAGGAGTAACCGGTGTTTTAAATTCTTGGGCAACTTTCATAATATGGCTGACATCCTCTGTTGATTTTGGAAAAACAACAATATCAGGGAGACTGGTCTGATGGTAGGTTTCATCTTTGCTATGCAGTTCTTTAACTGTTTCATTCGTTGAAATTTGATCGTCCGTTAACTTTGTTTTTAAGGCTTTGATTATTTGATTCATTCTGCTGCCCCTTTCAGTATATAAGTGGTAAGGTTGTTTTTAGATTTATCAAATTTATGATAATATTGGTTCAACCAGTTTATTGTATCTATTATAAAGATTTTTCAGATTAATTCAATGATTTTTCATAAAAATTTATTAGAGTTTGATTTTGGGAAGGTGAAGGGGCTATTGATGGCAGATAAAAGAAGAACAGCAGAAATTGTCTTAGAGAAAATTGTTGAGCATTTTTTAAAGAAACAATTAAAAGCAGATGAGAAACTTCCTTCAGAAAGAGAACTAGCGACACGCTTTGGTGTTAGCAGGAATTCTGTTCGAGAGGCCTTGCAAATCTTAGCATTAAAAAACGTAATTGAGATAAGACGGGGAGGAGGCAGTTATGTAATACAATCGGATACCAATCTTATACATGAAGCACTATCTGAAAAAGTGACTGCACTTGAAAGTCATCTCGTTTTTGAGATGCTCGAGGTTCGCCGGGCATTAGAAGTTGAGGCTGCTGCACTAGCTGCACAGCGGGCATCTGCAAAAGACTTAAACAACATTCGTGAAGCATTAGAAATGATGGCTGTTTCTATAAATGAAGTTGAAAGTGGCACGAAAGCCGATTTACAATTCCATATGTGTATTGTAGCAGCATCACATAATTCAATTTTAATTCATTTAGCAGAAACACTTATTAACCAAATGAAAAAAACAATTCAAACGACAAGACAGCATCGTTTTTCAGATCCTGGGCGATATGAAGAAACCTTTAATGAACATAGGGAGATTTATCTGGCAATTGCTTCTGGCAACAGTAGTTTAGCAAAGTCGCTAATGGAATTGCATATCTCACGAGTCAGAAGTGAGCTGAGTGAAAGCATGCTGCCAAAGTTGGAAATGTAAGTGGGAAAAGATGCACTATCATTTTTTTATACAATAAAGAAGGAGTTCCCTATTAGAATATAGAATGTATAAAATTAAATCATCTTATAAGGAGTGTTTTATTTTATGAATCATCCTGTATTAAAACAAATCGGTACGGTGTTTATTCCTGTAAGCAACATAGAGAAGGCAAGAGACTGGTACTGCGATCTTTTGGGAGTAAAGGCAGATGGAGAGATTCAGTTTGGACATCTATATGTAATACCTATGGAAGGTACAGGGATTGTTCTGGATAGCAAGATTTATTCAGAGGACAAGGTATTTAAAACCCCGGCATTCCATTTCAATACAAGGGATATTGAAGAAGCGTTCCGTTTTATGAAGAAGAAAGGAGCGAATGTAATTACAGATATTGAACATAATCATTATTTTAATTTCAAAGATCCGGATGGGAATATCTTAATGATTTGTGCATGCTGATCTTATAATCATGTTTTTGTTGATAGCGGTTATACAGCAGTTTAAAGTTTAAGGAGAGTATGATAATCAGGGTTTCGCCCTGATTATCACAACCCGAAGGAATAGAGGGGTCAGCAGGCAGCCTAAATATACACCAATCATATTTAGAATGAGATCATCGATATCTAAACTGCCTCGCTGTGTAAGGAATTGAGCCAGTTCGATGATGCTGATGGAAAGGAATGGAATAATAAATCGCATGGGCTTTGATTTTACTCTCTGCATGAGTACGAAGCCAAAAGGAATAAATAATCCGATGTTTGCAGCTAAATTATAAAATGCAATAAGAAAATGGACCTCTCCAGATAAAAAATAGCTGACTGTAGAAAAAGGTACTAAATTCCAGCTATCATAAACTTGTCCCCCTGGTCTGAAAAATAATAGAATCAGAAGACAGCAGGCATATATAATGAAAACTACATTTAAAATAAAACGTGGAATGACAATTGTTTGCTTCCAGAGCAAAAACACGCTAAAACAGACAAAAACAGTTACACACATCCAAAGCACAAAAATGACTATGGGGTGTAAATAGGAAAAAAGCTGTAAAAAGATTGGCAAACAAATAAGAAAAACAAGCTGTGATAAAATAATAGCGTAATATTTATTTCTCTTCATCTATTGAATCTCCTTAGTTAAATCATTGTTATGTCATGTCTGGCTGGCTTTGTAATGCCAAATTCCATTTACCTCTTCTTTTTCAACTGCTCCCGTATCTTCTAAATAATCAAGAAAACTCAACGCATCCCGGATAACCGTATAAAATATTTTTTCGTATTTAACAGGGTGCCTTTGCTTTACAAGCTCACTCCCCGTTGAGATTCCCTTTTCAATCATCGATAAAAAGCGCTTTGCCTTTTTATCAATTGCATCAAGTCGCTTTTTGGCTAAGATTGCAGGTTCCTTAATTACAGTTCCATGGCCAGATAATGCAAGTTTGGGATTTAATTGTATTATTTTCTCCAAAGATTGCCGATGCTGCTGGAGTGCCTTCATTCTTTTACCGTGAAAAGTGGGTTCAGTAAAGGCACTGACTGCTTGATGTTCAATAAGTAAATCTCCGCTAAAGACAATATCCAAATCTTCGAGATAGAATGCAACCTGATCAGGTGCGTGTCCAGGAATATGAATGACATCAAAATCAAAAACAGTTTGGCGATTAAGCTCTTGTATATTCCAATCAATTGCAGTTTCCCTCTGATTTAATCGGTTATTATACACTCTTTTGGCTTCTGCTTGTCCGAAATCGCCACAATTCAATTTATTAAATAAATCCCCAAAGAACATATAGCTCATATAGAGATATTCGTGATCTCCTTTTAGTTTTGGCAAACCATAGGGATGAATATAAACAGGTATATTCAAAAGAGCAGCGATACGATAAACTAATCCCACGTGATCTGGATGATGATGTGTGAGTAAAATAGCATCAAGGTCATTGAGCTGATAGCCATGCTCCTGCAATGCCAATACGAATGCATCCCAATATGTATCATGATTTACACCCGCATCAATTAAAAAAAGTGAATTATTTCTTTCTATAATATAAAAGTTAATGCTTTTTAGAATGTTTGATACAGGTATTTCGATTGGAATGACTTTCGTGTTAGTGGTAAACAAGGTCAATTCAAGTGTCCTCCTTATTGGCAGTAAATATAATAAAATTAGTATAACATGATAAAGTTGACTATCAACTGGTCTGCTAACAAGAAAGAATCTCGATTTAATTCAATAGCTCAACTAGAGAGCTGCATACATCTACCTCTGATAAAACAGTTATTAACACTCTATATTCTACTATTTAATACGTTCAATAAACTAATGTTTAGGTTTTCGGGTGTAAAGAATACGAATCTATTTTAAGAGGAAACTTATCCATTCAATGCTATGATGAACATAGAATATATCATAGGGGTGAGAAAATGAGAAAGGAAGAATATTTGCAGCTTGATGCGGTAGGAATGGCGGAACTGCTGCAGAAGAAGGAAGTTACTCCAAAGGAATTAACTGAATTGGCATTCGCACAGCTGGAAGAAGTTCAACCAACATTAAACCTTGCAACAAGTATTCGCAGAGAAAAGGCACTCGGGGAAGCGGAGAAGATGAAAGCAGGCATTGCGCCATTTGCAGGTGTGCCAACCATGCTGAAGAATGTTTCGCAAACGATTCCAGGTGAGAAAATGACCTCGGGTTCGAAGTTGCTCGCAAATCATATTGCAGAGACAGAATCTCATTTTGTAAAAAGATTAAGAGAATCAGGGTTTATTTTCTTAGGGCATACAAATACACCTGAATTTGCTTTGAAAAATATTACCGAGCCTGAATTGTATGGACCGACAAGAAATCCATGGAATACGGATTACTCGCCAGGTGGATCAAGTGGTGGAGCAGCTGCTGCAATTGCTGGTGGTGTTGTACCTGTCGCTGGTGCGAGTGATGGAGGGGGGTCTATTCGAATCCCCGCGTCCTTCACAGGTTTATTCGGTTTGAAGCCAACTCGTGGAAGAACTCCAGTTGGCCCAGGTGCAGGACGTGATTGGCAAGGGGCATCCATCAACTTTATGCTGACAAGATCGGTACGTGACTCAGCCGCGATGCTTGATGAGCTGCAAGTGTTCCAGCCTGAAGCTGCATTCCATGCACCGACATACCGAGGGAGATACCTTGAAACAATGAAACAAGATACAAAGAAACCTCTAAAAATTGCATTTAATACTGCTTCTCCTGTAGGAACTCCGGTTTCGGAACACGCAAAAGAAGCAGTGATGAAAGTCGCAAGATGGCTGGAGCAGGAAGGCCATCATGTAGAGGAACAAGAGAATGGTGTTGACGGAATTCAGCTAATGAAAGATTACTATATTATGAACAGCGGTGAAATGACTACAACTGTGAAAGCGATGGAAGCAGCACTTGGCCGTGAACTTACTTCTGATGATATGGAGCTGGAAGGCTGGCTTATGAATGTTGCGGGTAAATCTGTGTCAGCAGCAGACTATTCAAAGAGTCTCGCATCTTGGGATGTAGCTGCAGCGCAAATGGCAAAGTTCCATGAAACATATGATTTCTATATTACACCTGCAACTGCCGATACAGCTCCCAAGATAGGTCAATTAAAAGTGGATGATGAAAGAAAAGCAGTATACCTGCGTGATATTCATAAAGGAAGTCAGAGAGAGCAGCAACAGCTGATTTATGATATGTTTCTTCCGAGTCTCACTTACACACCCTTTGGTATGCTGGCTAATCTTACAGGTCAGCCAGCGATGTCAATCCCAGTTTACCTCTCGGAACAAGGATTGCCACTTGGTGTTCAAGTAATTGCAGGCAAAGGGGAAGAACATCGCTTGCTTCAGCTTGCTGAGAAATTAGAACAAACGGATTTATGGATTGGTATGAAAGAAAATCCATATTTCAATAAGTAGACAAAAGACAGAACGAAAAATCATTTTTAAAATCATGATTTTTCGTTCGTTTTTTATATAAAATATAAAAGGAAATTAATCTCTTGAATTCAGCTATCTTCCTTTTACTTCAGGCATGTTTTTTTGTATAGTGATAGTATAAATACTAATAAATTGAGAATACTAGTTACTGGTATTTAAATAGATTTGGTTGAAGAGAGGGGTCTGGCAAGATGACAGAGGCTGTTGCTTATAATAAAAGAATAGAAAATGTTATTCACAATATTAATAAAGTAATGATAGGTAAAGAAGAGGCCGTTACGCTTAGTTTAGTAGCGTTACTTGCAAAAGGGCATGTATTGCTGGAAGATGTGCCAGGTGTTGGGAAAACCATGCTTGTCCGCACATTAGCTAAATCATTAGATTGTGATTTTAAAAGAATTCAGTTTACACCTGATTTGCTTCCTTCGGATGTTACTGGTGTTTCCATATATAATCCAAAGGAAATGGAGTTTGAATTTCGGGGCGGACCAATTTTAGGCAATATCATTTTAGCAGATGAAATTAACCGTACTTCTCCCAAAACCCAATCTGCTTTACTTGAAGCAATGGAAGAAAATAGTGTTAGTGTCGACGGAAGAACCATTCCTCTAAACCAGCCTTTCTTCGTAATGGCGACACAAAACCCTATCGAATATGAAGGAACCTATCCTTTGCCCGAAGCTCAGCTAGATCGGTTTATTCTGAAGCTGAAAATGGGCTATCCAACATTCGGTGAAGAACTTGAACTACTTGAAAAGACCTCCAAGAACCACCCTATTGAAAATATTCAAGCTGTCATGTCACGTGAAGAACTTATCCAAATCCAAGAAGAAGTGAATGAAGTATATATCGATCAAACGATTCAAAGCTATATTGTAAGTATTGTAAACCGTACTCGCGAGAACCCATCAACCTATCTCGGTGTAAGTCCGCGCGGTTCGATTGCATTAATGAAGGCTGCGAAGGCTTATGCTTATATTTACGGTCGTGATTATATTTTACCTGATGATGTAAAATATCTTGCTCCCCATGTACTCGCACATCGCATGATAATGACATCGGAAGGTAAATACAACGGAGATACAGGAGAGGAAATAATTGATTCTATCTTAAGAACAGCGCATATTCCCGTGCGAAGGGAATTTAGCTAATGAAGGATTCCATTCGATTCATTGGTAATCTGGTTTTTATTATTACGCTTTTCGGTATTTTATTTTCCTATGCAATGTTCCAGGGAGGCTTTGTGAGCTGGTTTTTATTCTATAGTTTCCTGCCTATATTATTCTACCATTTTGGTTTATTATTCTATCCTATGAATAATTGGAAAGTGACACGCAAGCTTTCCAGGTATATCGTCCAAGCTGGTGATGATGTAGAAGTGACATTAACTCTAAATCGCTCGTTTCCTTTTCCGCTTTATTATTGTGTATTCGAGGAGATAATCCCTGAATCAATGTCGAGAAAAGATAACAAGCATCATAAATATCACTTTATGGATCAACCAGAGGTGCTGGACATGAAGCGAAGCATGAAGAAAATTATCTTTGTGGGATTTCGCAAAAATATTAAGCTTTCCTACAATCTCGAACAGGTGCCACGCGGTGTACATTCACTTGCGGGGGTGCGTATACTTACAAGCGATGTGTTAGGTTTTGTAAAAAAAGAGCATACTTTTGCATTGCAGGATGAATTAATTGTCCATCCGAATGAAAGAGATTTAAGGCTGACAGAGGGAACAAGCAGCTTTGAACAAGGGTCAACAGCTGTGAATGCATTTCATCTTGCGAATACAAACGTAGCTACTGGTGTAAGAGAATATGCACCAGGGGATCGCTTTTCTTGGATTCATTGGAAGCAAACAGCAAAAAGTAACACAGTCATGACGAAAGAATTTGAACAGGAAAGAAGTACAGATTTGCTGCTTATTCTTGATGCACGTGCTTCAAAACGCGGTAATCCTTTGGCTTTTGAAGCGGCTGTTGAACTTTCCTTATCCATTATTACGCGGTTGGAACGTGCGGCAGTTGATATCGGTCTCCTTGCAATAGGGAAAGAGGCCATGCTTTTCCCATTGAAGCAGGATGCGATGATGCGTGAAAGAGTGAAGAGCTTTTTAACGCGTGTCCAGCCAGATGGTGAGCGGCCTTTTCCTATTTTATTAAAAGAACAAATGCGTAAGCTTGAACGCTCAGACAAACTTGTCTTGATAACAACCAATATGGATGATTTCTACAAACAGACAATCCAGGAGTTACATCGTCGCACACAGCAAGTAGTTGTCTATTACATTCAGTCCTCAAGATTTATTTATGCACAAGAAAAAGAAATTATTTCACAAATGAAGAAAGAGGGCATCGTCATTTATGTATTGACAGAAATACAATTAGCAGCAACCCCACTCGAGGTGAGCATTAGATGACTGAAAAAAGAAAATTATCCATGCCTCACATATATACGTCGATTTTGTATATATGTGGGTTATTGCTATTTATGGAGTGGCTCTATCCTGTAGAGCAAATTACGGATACAGACAGCATCTCCATCTTTCTTATTTATGCCATCCTTTGTTTTTTTATTTCGATGATCCAGATGAAGTGGTGGCTTAGTTTCCTGGTTAAAGGTTTTGGGCTGGTCTTCATTTTAAATGGTTTATATTTTGATGCGATGTTTTTAAGTCCGGCATGGTTTAATCAGTTTATGATGGAGATTATGATTAACACGGATGTTGTTTTATCACAGGAATGGTATTATTTTACACCACTGTTCAGAAGTATGTTATTCTTGCTTCTTATTTGGTTAATGAGCTATTTACTGCATTATTGGTTTGTGCAAATGAAACGAATTTTCCTGTTTATTATTCTAACCTTTATTTATATTGCTGTACTCGATACGTTTACCTTATATGATGCAACCTCTGCAATTGTGAGAACCTTTGTTGTCTCATTGGTTGCACTGGCAATGGCGAATTTCAGCCGCGATATTGAAAAAGAGAGAATCACCTTCCAATGGGTGAAAAAAGCGCCAATTTGGATGCTGCCTTTGGTGCTTACGATTATGTTCTCTGTTGCAGTTGGATTCCTTGCTCCGAAGCTGGAGCCGCAATGGCCAGATCCGGTTCCGTTTATACAAAGTGCTGCAGAGCAAGTAAGTGGGGGAGGGAACGGCAGGGTTCAGAAAGTCGGTTATGGCGAGGATGACTCTCGTCTTGGCGGTTCTTTTGTTCAAGATGATTCACCCGTTTTCTATGCTGAAGCAGGAGATGCGCATTATTGGAGAGTCGAAACAAGAGATGTCTATACAGGGAGGGGCTGGGAGAGTTCAAATGAGTCCGATGAGTTTTACCAGCTTGATCCGCAAAGTTTACACCTTTATACGTTTCAGCCAACGGTAGAGTCAGAAGAGCTGACAGCAAAATTAACTTTTGCGTCAGAACAGACTATACCCAAGCTTGTCTATCCATATGGCTTACAGGCGATAACGGAACAATCCAGTCCTGCTAATTATTTTCTAGACCCTATTTCAGAAGCAATTGAAACAAGGGCAGGTGGAAGCAGGATTGGTCTGGATACCTATACATTAACTTATAATAATCCTTCCTTTTCTCTTACAGCCCTGCAAAATAGCACGGAAGAGGCATTGGGAGATGAAGGTTATTTACAGCTCCCTGACTCCCTTCCAAACAGGGTGCAGGAACTTGCGGAAGAAATAACAGGACAATATGAATCTCGCTATGATAAGGTCCGGGCAATTGAACGATATTTTTCCGGTAACGGCTACACGTATGAAACGACTGACGTTGCTGTTCCTGGTATAGATGATGATTATGTTGACCAATTTTTATTCGAAACAAAGGCAGGCTACTGTGATAACTTCTCAACAGCAATGGTTGTTATGCTGCGATCATTAGATATTCCAGCACGCTGGGCAAAAGGGTTTACAAGTGGGGAACTTGTTGAGCCTGGTGCAGGCGATGAATTGGATGTCTATGAGGTAACAAATGCCAATGCCCATTCCTGGGTTGAGGTATATTTTGCCGATGCAGGCTGGGTTTCCTTTGAGCCAACACAAGGATTCTCTAATCCGACGGAATTTCATGCAGACAGCAGTGAAAGTAATACAGAAAATCAGGATGATGTCCTGGAAGCTCCAGAACGTGACATTCCTGAGTCTGATGTTGAACTTGAAGAGGAAGAAGTTGCGGCAGCAATTGCTGAGCCGAAAGAAGGCGGCGTAGAAGTGAAAGGCTGGCATATCGCAATCGCTGTGCTTGTACTATTCATTACTACTTTTATTCTATTCAAACAGCGTTATCGTCTGATGACAAAGTTTTATGCTGTGAGATTAGGTCGAAATCCGAATGAAAAGACATTCCATGATGCTTATCATCATTTACTTCGTGTTCTTAATCACTATGGTTTTGAACGGGAAGCAAATCAAACATTAAGAGAATATTCCAGACGAATTGATGTGCGATACAGCACACAGAATATGCAGCTTTTAACAAATCAATATGAACTTCTTCTTTACAGAAAAGAATTTAATCAAACAGAACTTCAGCGACTTACGAAATTATGGGAAAATTTATTAAATAAAATAATGGGTTGACCTGATTTCGCTTGGTGAGTAAAATTAAGAATATTAGATAGAAGACAGGAGCAAACACAATGAAACCTAATGAATTGAATGCAGAAGACTTTATTGTACAAGAAGTGCAAAAGATTAAAGAACAGGTTGGTAATCAGAAAGTTCTTTGTGCCTTAAGTGGAGGAGTTGATTCTTCCGTTGCTGCAGCTCTTGTGCATAAAGCGATTGGCGACCAGCTGACATGTATTTTTGTGGACCACGGCTTATTGCGTAAAAATGAAGCGGATGATGTAATGGAAGTATTCGCTGAAGATTTCCATATGAATATTATCAAGGTAGATGCGAAAGACCGTTTCCTGTCCAAATTGCAAGGTGTTTCCGATCCAGAACAGAAAAGAAAAATTATCGGTAATGAGTTTATTTATGTATTCGATGATGAAGCGACTAAATTGAAGGATATCAAATTTCTTGCTCAGGGAACAGTTTACACAGATATTATGGAAAGTGGTACTGAAAATACAAAAGTAGTTAAGTCCCATCATAATGTTGGCGGGCTGCCAGAAGATATGGAATTTGAATTGATTGAACCGCTTAAAACATTGTTCAAGCAGCAGGTTCGCGCTGTTGGGACAGCACTTGGCATTCCGGATCACATTGTTTGGAGACAGCCATTCCCTGGACCAGGATTGGGAATCAGAGTGTTAGGTGAAGTAACCGAAGAAAAGCTTGAGATTGTAAGAGAATCCGATGCAATTCTAAGAGAAGAAATTGCAAAGGCTGGCCTCGACCGTGAGATTTGGCAATACTTTACTGTCCTTCCTAACATCCGCAGTGTGGGTGTGAAAGATGGGGGACGCACTTATGTTCATACAATCGGTATTCGTGCAGTAAACTCCGTTGACGGCGTTACTTCCGATTGGGCGAGAATCCCTTGGGATGTTCTCGAGAAGGTTTCATCACGAATTGTAACGGAGCTTGATGAGGTTAACCGTGTTGTGTATGATGTGACGAGCAAGCCGCCTTCAACGATTGAGTGGGAATAAGGTGCTAACTTGATTTGAATTGAGAATGCCTATTTAACGGCATTTGTCCTAAGCCAAAATGAAGAAAATATATTAAAAATAATATAGTTCCATACGAAAAACCCTGCCAAGAAAAATTTTTGGCAGGGAATTTTTTTCATTGAATTTTGGAAGGGAATATTTTTCGGCAGAAAACGACAAATAGTATGTACGTGTCATTTTTAGTTTTAAATGGCACTATTTTATCCTGATAAATGGCAACAAATTTAACTAAATAGGGGAGTATAGGGTAAAATTGAGATTTATTGATTTAATTTTCATATAAGTTAGCTATATCATATATTTTCCGTTTTAATTCTGTTCGGATATGAATAGGTTCTAAACATTCACATTTATCACCAAAACTTAAAAGGATATTGTAATAATAATCGTTTTCTATAAAAGGGAAAGTAACAATGTAGTACTCATCACCGTCTGGTGAAAAATCTTCATACATACAATAATCAAGTGCTCTATCCATGACAGATTTATGAATACGAAGTTTGATTTTTATTTGCATAGTTGTCAAAATATCAGTGAAATCCATTAGTGGTTTTTGATAATCCCGTGGTGTAAAGAAAGTCATTTCTAATTTTAGTTTCGATATACGAGCTAATTTGAAAAGACGAAAATCATTTCTTTTATAACAGTATCCTTGAAAATACCAATGATTACCCTTCAATACAATTTGATGGGCTTCAGTTTCTCGTTCAGTTTTATTTCCATGACGGTCAGCATATTCAAACGAAAGCAGCTTGTTTTCTTGTAGAGCTATTTTTATGATTTCTAAATATGGCTGTACGTTCCTATAACCTATCCACTGACTTAAATCAATATGTATTTGCTCTGTTTTCAATTTGATCTCGTTAACTCTATCCACTGGGATAAAACTTTTTACTTTAGCAAGGGCGTTTACCAGTTCGTCACTTTGTATCATATTGGAGAGACTAGAAAGTCCTGTCAAAATAGTAGAAATATCAGTAGTTGAAAAAACATTTCTATCAATTTTATAATTTTTCATGATTTCAAAGCCACCTCCTGCTCCCGGTGCTGAGTAAATTGGAATACCTGCCATGTTGATGGCATCTATATCACGGTAGATTGTACGAGTCGAAACTTCAAACATATTTGCTAACTCCTGTGCGCCTATCCGTTCTTTATCGAGTAGTATCATAATAATGCTAATAAGCCTGCTAACTTTCATTTGTTAACCTCCTTTCAAAAAAATCTTCGTTCTAGATTGTTGCCATATTGTTGTCAACAATAGATAAGTATAATAATAATAAAACAATCAATCTATTACAATCAAATGGAGGAAAGTTATGAAAACAATCTATATTTATGTACTTGATACTTTAGCTGACTGGGAACTGGGATATGTTACTTCGGAGTTAAATTCCAGGAGATTTTTCAAAGAAGATGCGAATCAGGTATCGATTAAAACAGTCAGTTACTCCAAACAATCAATTATTACAATGGGCGGAATGATAATAGATCCAGACTACTTAATTGATGACATTATTGTAAGTGAAACAAACATGATGTTATTACCAGGTGCAGATACATGGAATGATTCAAAGCATGACGCTATTCTCATAAAAGTAAGCGAGTTGCTCTCCGTAGGCGCTGCAGTATGTGCAATCTGTGGAGCTACCGCGGCACTTGCTAATTTTGGGATACTGGATAACCGTCCGCATACTAGCAATGGTCCGGGATTCCTTGAAATGGTTTGTTCTGATTATAAAGGACAAGATTATTATATAGACCAACCTTCTGTTGCATCTAATAACCTTATTACTGCTGGTTCCACTGAAGCTTTGCTATGGACGAAACAAATCATTGAGTGTTTGGATGTTTTTAAGTCAAACACATTGGAAGCCTGGTATAACTATTTTAATACCGGCGATTCTAAATATTTCTTTGAACTTATGCAAACTCTACCGTCTGACAATAAAAGTTAAACTACTTTTGTTATTATCAAAAACCTAAAAAGAAATTACTTAATGTGCTAAACTCTTTTTGATGTTTTTATGTCCAGTAGATCAAATAATGTGTTTAGTGCTAAAGAAGAAATACCAATAGACTTATTCTGAGCAATCTTCGCATGCCCCATTTGTTGATTGGCCAAGAGATATGATATGTTATTTTAACAATGTGTTTTCTGCTTTATCATACATATTTATTGGAGGAAAACGATGGAGAAAAGAGTATTCGTAATTTGCGGAACAATTATTATTTTGAGCATGTCTATCATTGCTGCTGCTTTTATTATTTCTAATGCGATAAAGCAATATTCGATTAATCTGGATTACACTTATGAAATAACTGAACTTAATGATAATTTTGAGCGGTTTTTAGAAATGGAATATGATTTAGACTAGGATTATTAGTAGAACGGGAATAAAGATAAACCCCTGAAAGCCTCGGGAGTATTAGGTCTTCAGGGGTTTTATATTATTGGCGGTAGAATGTAATGAAATATTATCTGCAGCAAGTTGCTGCTGTAATATTATTTTATACATCATAGAAGTGAATTAGCGAGAACGCAGAGTGTGAGAGATATTGTGTAAAAGCAATATCTCCTTTTTAATTAGAAGCCTTAATGAGGAATCTTTCACCAATATCACCTGCACGCATTATTTAAACGCTAACGGGCATACATAAAACGACGGTAATTACTTCAAATTACCGTTCATTTGGAAAAATTATTCAATCGCAAACTTTTTCCTCTATCTATACGTCTAGTATGTATAAGCTTATTAACCGCTGTAAAGGAGCTCTTTTAGATGGGTTTATTTAAAAAGTCAAAATTAGAAAAAGAATTTACTACTCTTATTCTCGAGAATAAGGAGAGTTTTTATAGAATTGCCTATAGTTATGTGAGAAATCAACAGGATGCACTTGATATTGTGCAAGAATCGATTCACAAAGCTTTAACCCGCATGAACACACTGGAAAACCAAGTGAGCTTAAAAAGCTGGTTTTATAAAATTATCGTAAACAATTCCTTGGACTTTTTACGAAAGCATAAACGGCTGACTATAGTAGATGACAATGTAATGGAAGGTTTAGTAAATGGCAGAGAGGATAAGTATCAAAATTTAGACTTACAAGAGGCGATTGACCAGCTTCCGGATAAGTATAAAACAATAATTATACTTAGATACTTTGAGGATATGAAAATAGAAGAAATCGCTAAAGTTATTGATGAAAATGTTAATACGATTAAAACAAGATTGTACAGAGCATTGAAAATACTGAGGGTTGAACTGGACGAAGATCCAAATACGGAGGAGGTTAAACATGGAAAAAAACTTTAAATCCTTAAAGAAAAAATATGATGAAATTGAGATCCCAAAAGAACTTGATCGTGTCGTAGAGGATGCACTGAAAAAACAAAGAACGAAACGGTATACAGCCAAATGGTCTGCCGGTATTACAGCTGCTGCTCTACTATTCATAACAAGTGTAAACATAAGTCCAACAATGGCTCAAGCTTTGTCTGAGGTGCCTATAGTTGGAGAGGTTGTAAAGGTTATAACGATTAAACAATTTGAGGATGAAGATGAACAACTATCAGCAGATATTAAAGTACCTGCAGTGACGGACTTAGAAAACAAAGAGCTTGAAGAAAGTCTAAATGAGGACTATTTGGAGGAAGGAAAAACACTTTATAAAGAGTTTGAAGCGATAATGGAAAAGGTTAATGAAGGGGAACCCCGGCATTATGCGGTTTCCAGTGGCTTCAAGGTGAAGACAGATAATGAGCAAATCATTGTGTTGGAGAGGTATGTTGAGAGAACTGAAGCTTCAAGTTCAACGACACTTAAATATGACACAATTGATAAGAATAATGAAATAGTATTGTCACTGCCAATGTTGTTTAAAGATGACAGCTATATCCAGATAATCAGCGAAAATATCAAGAATCAAATGCGTGAAGAAATGCATTCAGATAATGATAAAGTCTATTGGGTAGAAGATGCCGGCTTGGAAGACTTTGGTGATTTCTTTGAAGCAATTCAAGCTGAACAGCAATTTTATATTAATAATGATGGCAAACTTGTCATTTCTTTTGATGAATACGATGTTGCACCAGGATACATGGGAAGCGTTGAATTCATCATACCAACTGAAGTTTTAAATGAAGCGCTCGTTAGTAATGAATACATCCATTAAGGCACTGTAATCATATTTATAATAACGTGGCAAATAATAGTATTATGCAGGTTAGGCTATTAGCTCTGCTAGTAGCCTGCTGGAAAGGAAAGCACAAAAATGATTAGGAGAATTCGTTGGCCAGGCTGGGTATTAATTATATTGATTGCGGTAACCTTTTCTTTACTATTTGCCAGACCGATAGGCGGTAGTTCACAAACTGTGTCGACATTGAAAAAGGGGGTAAATCATGAGTTGAAAGAAACGGTACGAGATGACAAACAGTTACTCGAACAAAAGGAACCGGAAGTTGTAGATAGTTTGGAGCGGAATGGAAAGTATATTGCACTTACCTTTGATGATGGACCTCATTCAAAGGTTACTCCTCAAGTACTGGAGGCTCTAAAGGAGCATGATGTTAAAGCTACCTTTTTCATGCTTGGCAGTCAAGCAGCAGCGAATCCCTTAATGGCTGAGAAAGTTGCTTTGGCAGGTCATGAAATCGGAAACCACACAAATTTACATCAAAATTTAGCTAACTTAGATACATATCGTATTGAAGAAGAGATTTCTGCCTCTGCTAGAAAAATAGAAGAAGCGAGTGGACAGTATCCGACCATAACACGGCCACCTTATGGTATATTCGATGAGCGTGTTAAAGAAACAGCCGCAGCATTGGGAAACTCTCTTATTTTATGGTCCGTCGATTCCTTGGACTGGAAGTCAAGAAATGCTAAAATGATAAATGAAGAAGTTCTGAACAGTATTACTCCCGGCGCAATTGTTTTAATGCACGATATCCATCAGGCAACAGCAGATGCTTTACCTGAATTATTAATGACACTCATTAATGAAGGCTATCAATTTGTAACTGTTAGTGAGATATTATCTTTACCAGTAGATGCGGGAGCTGGCCCATATTACAATGTGAAATATTAAAATTTAAAGTTAATCTTATAGATAGAATAGATGTGAACCAAGTGAACGGTGCATTGTAAAATTTATTTATCTGTTGGGTGAATCCATAGATTTTATGTTAAATTATAGTTGGTTAAAATATGAAGTATAAAACATTGGTTATAATTGGCGAACCATAAATAGAGGAGAAAAAATGAGCACAATTTATATTAGAAAAGCTATGAAAGATGACTTAAGAAGTATAATGAGCATCATTAATCATGCAAAACAACTACTAAAGGCTGATGGCAGCAAGCAATGGCAAAATGGAAATCCTAATGAGCAAACAATTCTGGATGACATAGAAAAAGGCTATTGTTATCTATTAATTGTTGACGGTCAAATTGGAGGCACCTCAGCCTTACTGACGGAACCTGATCCAAATTATGAAGTAATTTTTGATGGTTCATGGAAAAATGCCGGTACTTCTTACGCAACGATTCACCGGATTGCTATTTCTACTCATTTCAGAGGGATGCATCTTGCTAATTATTTCTTTTCAAATTTAATTAGCTTAGCCTATAATAAAGGATTTCGGAGCCTCAGGGTAGACACTCATGAGAAAAACCTGCGGACACAAGGATTGGTTCAAAAGTTTGGTTTTGAATATCGCGGCAGAATTTTTGTTGATTCTAGTCCGGATGGTGAAAGGAAAGCCTATGAACTTCAATTAGTATAGAAAACGTATTATTCGGAAAAAGGAGTAACAGTGCGGGTGAATGAAGATAGCCTATAAGATATAACAGGGAATGCATGAATATAGTGGTGAGGCTTACTAAAGCCTCACCACTATATAATTATTTGATACTATTTTTAGATTCTATACCTTTTTGTGATTCAATGAACTCTACTATATTATTAATTGTCTTAAATGCATCCGTATTAATTTGGTTATATTCTAAGCCGAATTCCTCTTTCAGTTCATTAATAAACATTAAGACATCCATAGAGTCCAATCCAAACGGTGATTCAGGTCCAAATAAATCTGCATCATTATCTAATTCCTCAACAGGAATAGATATTTGAAAAAGCTGCAAGTACTTTTCTTTAATTCTAGTAATCATAAACACACTCTCCTCTTCTTAATTATTAATATATTTAAAACAAAGTGAACCCCATAAAAAACCTGCTCCTATTGCGGAGAAAACAATGTAATCATTATCTGAGATTTTTCTCTCTTTCATTGCTTTATAAAGACTTGAAAAGATTGTTGCAGATCCAGTGTTTCCATAGTCCTGCACGGTGATGGTAGTTTTTTCGAAAGGTACATCTAAAACATCTAGAGCTTCTTTAATAATATTTAGATTCGCCTGATGAATAATAAAATGGTCAATTTCCTCAATCGTTAACCCAGCTGCATGAACGACATCTTGAATAGATGAAGGGATTGCTTTTGTAGCGACATTCCAAACTTCCCTGCCGTTCATTTTTATAAATAAATTCTCTGCTTCTTTATTAAACGAACGTAAAGATTCTGTTCCACCGCCTGGAATTTCTACCGCATCATTTAGTTCGTTTTTCAAATCAAAGGATAATAATCCATATCCATCCATTGTTTTTTGCAGTACAATTGCTCCGGCTGCATCTCCAAAAAATACTCTAGTTGAACGGTCACTAGGATCAGTGTATCTTGATAGAATCTCTGCTCCTACAACCAATACATTGTTTATATTTTTATTCTGTAATAAGTGTGCCCCTAAATAAATGGAATAGATTCCCCCAGCGCAAGCAACTTGATTTAAATCAAACGGCAAAGCTTTTGAAGCCCCTAACTTTTCCTTGAGTACCATTGCAGTCGAAGGCAGGCTTTTATCTGGGGTAACCGTTGATAGAATAATAACATCGACATCTTCCGCAGTTATTCCCGCGTCGGTAAGAGCTTCTACACAGGCATCTAAACATAAATCTGAAGTAACATAAGAGTCCTCTAAAAATCTCCTCTCTTTAATTCCAGTTTTCGCTTGGATCCATTCATCTGTTGTATCTAAATCTTTAACTACTTCTGCATTTGTTACTACCCTATTTGGTACATTAAATCCAATCCCTTGAATGTTGATAGGTGTCGTCAATCCAGTTGAGCTTTTTACTCTGCGTTCTACTTCAAGTAAATTAACCATATCCTATCCTAGCTCCTTTCGATTAATAATTATATTTAAACTAAACATAATAATCAGTTAACTTACTGGTTACAAATACTAATTTTCCTATCATCTCCTAATAGAGATATGATTGTTGTATGTTTTAAAATTAACTAAATAATAATCCGTAAAGTTTATAAATGCGTCAAGAATGAAAACTTAACTTCATAAGGAAACCAATTTACTTTTAATGTCATTAGCAGCTAACAAATGTTCTGACTGAAAAGGTATATCCGTGAATTTTAAAGACTTTGTAATAAATTGGCCAGGCCCTATTACTGTTACCTCTGTCACCCCCTGACTATAAATATATTTTAATGATTCGTACCATTGGACAGGTAGGGTATATTGCTGAAATAATTCGTGCCTTAATTCATCCGGGGAAGAGATTTCATCAGCTGTGACATTGCTTACTAAAGGAATATTATTTACCTCATTAAAATTTAAGAAAGGAGCATATTCTTTCTTGAACCTCTGTGCTACATTTTCAAGAAGTCTGCAATGTGAGGGGGGACCATAAGGAACAATAACGCCCAATCCTCCATGTTTAGCCGCTTTTGTACTTAATTTCTCTAAGCTGGCATAATCACCATTCACAATCATTTGAGTAGAATTACCAAACATAATCGGTTCCAAAACTCCGCCTTGTTCTCTAAACTCTTTCATATATTCTAATAGTAAATTTGTATCAATATTATAAAAAAAGTAGACACCGTATTTGTTATCCGGAAATTCACTTGTTTCAATATCGACCATTGCTTTTATCATGCGGAGTGTGTCTGAAAATGACATTCTGCCACTGCAATGAATAGCATTGATAAGACCTAAACTTGGTCCCAAATAATAATCTGGTTTAGGAAGAGAGTCCCTGATCATATCATGAACAGCTGAACAGATTGTTACCGTGCCACATCTTGCAACGACACCATGATTAATTACATCCTCATCATCAGAATAAAACTGCTCAGCTAAATTGAACCCTAAAATATCGCTAGCTTCTTCAAATTTATTTCTGACTTCGATAAATTCTTCATAAAAGTCGTTATAACTTTTCTTTTTTAATTTCATTAATGGTGGAAACAACACTGCTGTTTTCATTACATTCCCTCCTTATTTAATTGCTACATGAGGCCGCCGTCTACTACTAAAGTTTGGCCAGTAATGTAACGAGCTTTCTCTGAAGCTAAGAAAGAAGCAGCCTCAGCGATATCCTTTGGCGACCCTAAACGTTTCATAGCAATTTTCTTTTGGTATTCATCCATGGTTTGTTCGGGGATTCGATGCACCATTCCTGTTTCCTCAATGTATCCTGGTGCTATTGCATTTACTCTGACATTGTAGGGCCCATATTCCTTTCCAAGAGCTCTTGTTAAACCAATTACCCCGGCTTTACTTGCACCGTATACACTTAATCTGTCCATCCCTACCAGTCCAGCTAAAGATGATATGTTAACAATGGATCCTTTTTTCTCCATTAACATATGTAGCGAAACTGCATGAATACAATTAATGACTCCAGTTATATTTGTCTCTATAATTTCGTCCCATTGATCAAGTGGTGTAGTTGGAAGCAATGCCCCAGCGTTACTGATTCCCGCGTTATTTATTAAGACATCTATTGTCCCTTTTTCTTCAAAGATTTCTTTAAATGCTTTTTGGACACTATCACGGTTTATAACATCAATCTTTTTGTAGTCAATATTTTCATTTCTTGTAGCTCTTTTCAATTCTTGTAGTGTTTGTTCAGCCTCTTCACTTGAAGAACGATATCCAAAGGTTACCTGTGCCCCCATTTCTGCAAAGTGCTTTGTAATTTGCTTGCCTAGACTCTTTGAGCCTCCTGTAATAACTACTACTTTGTCTTTCCAGTACATACGTTATCCTCCTCTCGAAATGATTATTATTCTGATAGAGTAGTTTATTTATTGGTAATAATCCCCGCAATTATTATCATTCAATAACAGTCTCTAGAATAAATTTTATGTTTAGTATAATGCTGGCTAGTCTAGTAAGAATCCGTAATTACCGCAAGGGTCATCACGATTGCTGATTAAAAACTTCTATGGTGCAAGAGGATAACCGGCTTTGAAATAAAAAAGTATATGAAAACTCTTAAGTATATGTTTCTAATAAATTTTCCAACAGAAGAAATTTAACATTTACTTTAGATAACGTACTGACAGCTAACAAATTTGGTGGAAAATGAAATGTATTTACATAAAAGTTATGTATTATTTCATTTCTGAGGTTGACCTGGGATGTAACAATCCCCTGCAAATCTGTTGGCGGTGTTTGAAGTCCTGTTCCTATTGCTTTAAGAACTGCTTCTTTTTGAACCCATAAATGATAAAGGGCTATTTCTTTATTTGATTGGAATAAGCTAAATGAGGCGATCTCTTCTTTCGTCATAAAAGAAGAAATCATATCTATCCGAGCGGACTCTATCTTTTCCACATCTACCCCTATCGTGCTATTTTTCGTAATAGCAATACATCCCATATTTTTACAATGCGAGAGGTTAAAATGGATTTGATCTCTGTATTTATTTGCTTTGAGAGATGGTTTTCCAAATGGATTATATTCGAATTCTACTTCTTCTGGTTTCATATTTAAGTAAAACCCTAATAGACATCGAAGGGCATATCGACATAGAAGGTAAGATCTTCTATGTTCACTAAACTTGAATCTATTCGCACGCTCTAATTCCTCTTTTGACAATGTTTTTTGATTTACAGGAATCGGATGATTAACTAAATCAATCACCCAAAGATGTACTTCCTGATCGAACAATTGAGTATTTACGGTTTTTATCCTCATGCAATTATTCACCATCACAATCCTTTAAATTATGTTCCATTAGAATGAATTTCAAAGTACTAAAGATCTTGACAAAATACAATAGTGAATAAAGAATATTGCGCTAAATACTGAAAGAGTCCCATAAAATGCGATGCAAGAAAGAAAAAATACTGCGGAAATTACCGATGCAGAAGCAAAATGCGGAATGTAGAATCGAAGTCAGATTTTGTTGTGATATGGAAGGTAAAAAGTGTATTTCTTTTTTTGGATTGATAATGATAGTTGCTCTCGCTGTAAGTAAGAAAAGTGTTCATTCATTCGTTAAGAAAATGTAATCATACAGCAGAATTAATAATAAAAAATGGGATATGGGGGAGTAATAAAGTGGAAACCAAATTAGTAAATGTTTTGAAAGGTAATACAGTTCAATTTCCGCATAGCAATCTCTGCATTCATGAGCTCTTTGAAAGAGAAGTAGAGAAAAATCCGAACAATACTTCAGTTATTTATGAAGATGTTAGTCTTACCTATAGCCAATTAAATGAAAAAGCAAATAGATTGGCAAACTATCTATTAGCACATGGTCTGCAAAAAGAAGAGCCTGTAGCGGTATTTCTTGAGAGATCGATAGAAATGGTCATCGCATTATTAGGGATTTTAAAAGCTGGTGGTGTCTATGTGCCAATAGAGCCTACTCATCCTAGCCAAAGAATACATTTAATTCTTCAATCCTTGGACTCTCCATTTGTTATTTGCACAACAGATAACCAGCCCCATTTTGAAATGGGTGATGCGGGAAGGCCGATACTAATTGATCAAAGTGAACGATGGCATGCTGCAAATGTAGAAAATCCTAATGTGGCAATAAATCAAAACGATAGTATGTACATTATTTTTACTTCAGGAACAACTGGTAAACCAAAGGGTGTAATAAATAGGCACAGAGGATTGAATAACCGGATTCAATGGATGCAAAAACAATTTAAATTAACGTCGGAGGATAGGTTGTTACAAAAAACACCTTATACCTTTGATGTCTCTGTCTGGGAATTCTTTTGGCCATTAATCTCAGGTGCAGCCATTGTTATGGCAAAGCCACAAGGACATAAAGATCCAGAATATATTCTGGAAACGATAAAAAAGTATCAAATAACGACAATCCACTTTGTGCCGTCTATGCTCCAGCTTTTTTTGGATTTCATCCCGAAGGACGAATCACTTCCTCTTAAAAGAGTGATTTGTGGAGGAGAACCATTAAAGAAAACAACAGAACTTCAATTTTTCTCGAAAACAAAAGAAGTAGGACTATATAATTTATACGGTCCCTCTGAGGCGTCAATCAGTGTAACCTTTTGGGAATGCACCGGTTCTAAAGAGGAAAGCAGGGTACCAATAGGCTACCCGATTAGTAATATTAATCTATATGTGATGGATGAACAGTTAAATACAGTAAAGCCGCTTGAAGCAGGAGAACTCTATATTGGCGGAATTGCTCCAGGTAAAGGATATTTTAACCAGCAAGCATTAACAGAGGAAGTATTTATTGTAAATCCTTTAGATGAAAACGAAATATTATATAAAACTGGTGACATTTGTCGATATCGTCCAGATGGGGCACTTGAATACATTGGAAGAAATGATTTCCAAGTAAAGTTAAGAGGAAACCGTATCGAGTTAACCGAGATAGAGTATACATTTGAAAAGCAACCTAACATTAAGGAATGTATTGTTTGTGGAGTGAATGAAGGTGAGAACCAGTACCTTGTGGCATATGTAACTATTGAAAATGAGGAATGGTGGGATGAAACAGAACTGAGAAATGCGCTGAAAGAGCATTTACCTGAATATATGCTTCCATCCTTCATTGTGAAAATAAAGGAGTTCCCTTTATCTAATAACGGGAAAATAGATCGAAAACAATTACCTAATCCGATGGAAAGTCAGAAAAAACGAGAGGAGTCAAGTGAGCCAGTTACTGAAACGGAAAATGCAGTCAGCGAAGTCTGGAGCGAGTTATTAGGCAGAGACAATATAGGATTGGATGAACCATTTCTATATGTTGGCGGCAACTCTATTTTAGCAGCAAGATTAGTTGCACGGCTGAAAAAGAAATTCAGCACCGAACTTACCTTAAATGATGTTTTCAAAAACCCAACAATAAAAACATTATCTAATTATATTGATTGTTCTTCTAGCCAGTATGAATATGAAAATTACATTGATAGAGATGTAGAAATAAAAAGTGAATTATCCTATACGCAAAATAGAATGTGGTTTATTAATGAGTTAGAAGGTTTAAGTTCACTATACAATATTCCGGGTTATGTGGATTTAAAAGGAAGTATAAATATAGATGCTTTTAAAGAGAGCTTAGATTTTATGATTGAACAAAATAGTATTTTGCAATGTAATTTTAAATCAGAATCTGGTAAACCATATATCTATCGAGATTCTGCTAAAAAATCTGAATTACGATATTTTAATATATCGGAACATAATTTGATACAAGCCAAAAAAATAGCAATGAAGGAAATTAGGAAAGATGCTGCCATTCCCTTTGATTTGGCGCATGATCATTTATTTAGGTTTCATATTTATAAGCTGTCAAAGCATCATTATCGTTTTTATTATAATTTCCATCATATTATTTTTGATGGGTGGTCCGAGTCCGTATTTATAAATAATTTATTACGTTGCTACCACCGAAAAACAGATGGCTCTAGAGAAAATATTAACTTGAATTTTGCGCAATATGAAGATTATATTAAGCATCAAAAAGAATTTATGGAATCCAAAAGTTATTCGAAGCAATTAGATTATTGGAAGGAAAAACTGGATGGAAATACAGCAAATATAAAATTATCTCAAGAACAAAAAGAAAGAAGTCCGAGCGGCTGCGAAGGAGAAGCTCTCCTGTTTGACTTTAATGATGCGGATATAAAGCAATTTGAACGTTACTGTAAAGGTAAAGGAGCAACCCTTTTTATGGGGATGCTTGCGTTGTACAAGTTATTTATTTATCGAATGTCCAATGAAACGGATTTATCGGTGGGGATACCAATTGCAGGAAGAAATGAGGAAGAATTTGAAAATGTAATTGGTATGTTTATTAACACGCTTACGATTCATAATAACCTGGAAAAGGGATTAACATTTAAGGACTTTCTTGCAGAAGTTAAACAAACTGTACTCGATGCATTATCAAATGGAGAAGTGCCTTTTGAAAAAGTAGTTGAGGCAGTTCAACCGAATCGTGTGGCAAACCATAATCCATTATTTCAATATATGTTCGTTTTTCAAAATTTCCCGAAATCAGAAAGGGAGATTGGCAACTTAACAATAGAAGGCCCAACTTCAATAAATAATGGTACTTCAAAATTTGATTTATCACTATTTATTGAGATGGATGATGAGAAATTAACTGGAAAGTGGGAATATCGAAAAGACGTCTTTAATCAATCAATCATTGACAGTTTTACTAAGGTATTCCAGCAATTATTAAAATCAGTTAATGCACAGCCTGAAGCACAGATTGAAAAGCTGCCAATTTTAACTGCGGTGGAAGAGAGTGATCTGATTTATAAATGGAATGAAACTGCGAGAGACTTTCCCAGCGTATGTTTACATGAATTATTTGAGGAACAAGTTAAAAAGACTCCTGATAATATTGCAGCAGAATATGAAGGTGAAATATTAACTTATAAACAGCTTGATGAAAAATCAAATCAATTGGCGCATTTTCTAATAGAAAAAGGTGTTGTTCCAGACACACCAGTTGGAATTATGATAGAGAGGTCATTAAATTTAGTCGTATCTATGCTCGGTATTCTTAAAGCAGGAGGGGCTTATCTGCCGATTGAAGTTGGCACACCAGTTAATCGTGCAGAAAATATCTTACTTAATGCTGAAGCCTTGCTATGTGTTACCGACCAGCAGTTATCTTTTCAGCATAAAAAGATTAACAAGATTCATTCCAGCGACTTGGAAGGATTGGATAACTATTCATCGACGAAACCAAATGTGCACTTGTCACCATTAAACTTGGTATCTGTTTACTATACATCTGGATCCACAGGTAATCCAAAAGGAGTAAGCAGTACCCACCAGGGTTGGGTGAATAGGATGTGCTGGATGCAGAATACACATCGATTAAAAGAAAAGGAAACTGTTTTACAAAAAACTACGTTAACGTTTGATGATGCAGCTGTTGAATTTTTCTGGCCATTAATGGTAGGTGGAAAGATTGCACTCATCCCGCCTGAAACACATAAAGACCCGAATGAAATAATAAATTACGCCATTCAGTATAAGGTATCCGTCTTACAATTTGTTCCAAGTATGCTGAAGCTGGTGACGAGTTATATTACCGCAGAACAGAAGAGAAATATGACTAATTTAAGGGTTGTCGTATCAAGTGGTGAGGCTCTGACAGCAGATTTAGTAAATGATTTTTATACAACTATGCCAGGTACACTCTATAATTCATGGGGAGCTACGGAAGTATCAATTGATTCCACATGCTATAAGTGCAGTCCTGACAAATTGACTGCAACAGGTTCCCAAATTATATCTGTTGGTAAACCTATTGATAATAACAGAATCTATGTATTAGATGAATATGAAAAAGCAGTCCCAATTGGTGTGCCGGGAGATTTATATATTGCTGGAATTGGACTTGCCAGGGGTTATTTAAATGATTCTGAGAAAACACGTGCTTCCTTCATTGCAGATCCTTTTTTCAAAAATGAACGTATGTACAAGACCGGAGACAGAGGATACCTGTCAAGTGATGGAAATATCATGTTTATTGGAAGAGAAGATAATCAAATAAAAATACGTGGCATGCGCGTGGAACTTGGAGAAATTGAAAATCGCATAAGAGAAATCAATGGAATAAAAGAAGCTGTAGTCTTGCTGACAAAGTATGAATCTGACTCTCAACTGGTAGCTTACTATACAAAGGATAATGAAGTAAACAAGGATACCATTAAAAATAAGCTTGGTAAAGAACTTCCTGGATATATGGTTCCTAGCTTCTATATGGAACTTGAAACAATTCCTTTAAATTCAAATGGAAAGCTGGACCGTAAAAGCTTACCAAAACCAACGGAAGAAGATCTGATCCTTAGTTCAAACTTTTCAAAACCGACTAATAGCATTGAGGAAAGGGTACTGTCGATTTGGAAAAAACAGTTAAAGCTTAATCAAATAGGAATACATGACAACTTCTTTGAGTTAGGCGGGCATTCCTTATTAGCAGTACAAATAATATCTGCTATCAACAAAGAGTTTGTAACATCTATATCCGTAAAAGCATTATTTGATAATCCAACAATAGCTTTAATGAGTGAACTGTTACATCAGCAGGAGGAACAAATTTTATCAATTACGCCTTTTGAGAAAATAGATAAGTCTAAAAGTATTCCTTTATCAGATGCACAAAGGAGAATCTGGTTTTTAGATAATCTGAATAAAGGAACGGAATATAACATGTCACTCGTACTCGAAATAAAAGGTTCCATTGATAGTGAAAAAATGGAGAATACAATCATTCGATTAATGATGAGACATGAAGCCTTACGTACGACTTTTTCTAATCATCTTGGAACTCCAAGTCAAATTGTGCATGGTCAATTAGCATTTGAATTAGAAGTAGACCATGCAATCAATGATGATATACAAAGTATTATCCAACGAGAGGCGAGAAATGAATTTGATCTTTCGAAGGGACCATTATTTAAAGCGAAGTTAATAAAAAGAACTTCAAATGACGTGTTAGTAATGATTTTCCATCACATTATTTGTGATGGCTGGTCTTTAAATATTCTTAAAGAAGAATTAGTGAATTTGTATAATGATGAGAAGCTTTCTGAAGACCCTGTCCAGTATCCGGATTATGCGGTTTATCAACAAAAATTCGCCAATACAACAGAATTTAAACGGCAGCTTTCATACTGGATGAGACAAATGGGAGGCGAACTTCCTTTATTGCAGCTGCCACAGGATAATTGGCAGGAGAACCAAAAGAAAAAGAACATTACGATTAAGTATTCCTTATCTAAACATAAGTCTGAACAAGTGAGGTTGTTTAGTAAAGAAAGAAAATATACTCCATTTATGACGTTTTTGGGTGCTTATTCTATTCTATTGTCAAGGTTGTCTCAACAAAGTGATGTAGTTATAGGAACCCCACTTGTAAATCGAAAAATATCTGAATTGGAATCTGCAGTAGGTATGTTCTTAAACACATTGCCTTTACGAATCAATGCAGATAAGAAGAATACGTTTGGTGATTATTTAGAAAGCGTCAAAGAAGTTGTGCTTGATGCATTCGATAATCAAGACATTCCTTTTGAAAAAATCGTCGAGAAGATTCAACCGGAGCGAAATCTAAATAGGAACCCTCTATTTGATGTGTTGATTAACTATCAAAGTTACGGAGATGAGAAAGAATATAGACTTGGAGAATATGGACTAAAGGAACTGGAAGTAGAGGAAATAGAATCGAAGTTTTTAATTACGCTATATATTAAAGACACGCATGCTGGATTTCAAATGAATCTATCTTACCGGAACAACTTATTTTCTGAGGAAAGAATGAAGGAATTTTTGAATCAGTATCTCCATTTGTTAGATCAGATTATAAAAAATCAAGATCTGCAATTAGGAGAGATGGACTTAGTAACAAAAGAGATTCATAAATCTCTTCCTGATCCACAGGCTCCATTAGAAGAGATTGCTTACCCGAGAGTTACTGAAACAATCGAAAATATTGTAAAAGACTATCCAGAACAACTTGTAGTCGAGGAAGGGGAACGAGCATTTACTTACCAGGAATTGGGGCAGGATTATCACAGGATTGCTAAGAATCTGGTGAGTATCGGAATTCAGCCAGGTGATGTAGTTGCAGTTTATGGAAATAGAAGTTATAAGACAATTGCTGCTATATTAGGCGTATTATTTGCAGATGCCGTTTTTCTGACTATTGATGAAGGTGTACCTGCAAACGGGATGAAAAAAATGCTGAAACAGTCTAATACAAAACTTATTTTAGCTACACAAACGCTTATCTCGGATCATCTTTCGATTGTAGAACAGTTAGAAGTTCCTGTATGCAGCCATCACGAGTATCTACAACAGAATAAAACAAAAGAAATTGCTGATCATACTGCAAATAAATTAAGCGATAAAAGAGCTGCATATATCTTTTTTACCTCTGGAACGACAGGAGAGTCAAAGGCGGTATTAGGTTCTCATAATGGCCTATCCCACTTTCTTGAATGGCAGCGAACAGAGTTTGGTATTAGTAGCAAAGATAGATTTGCACAACTAACCAATGTCACATTCGATGTCTACCTTAGGGATATATTTTTACCATTAACAAGTGGAGCAACCATTTGTATACCGAAGAAGGGAGAAGAAGTCATTACGTTTCTTCAAGAGAAAAAAATTACAGCGCTTCATACTGTAGCATCACTGGCAAGAACGTGGATGGCTGAAGGAGAAAAAGATTACTATTTAAAAGAATTACGTTATATGTTTTTTGCTGGAGAACCATTGCCGAACAAAGTTGTAGAAATTTGGCAAGATATTAGTCCGGCGGAAGTTATTAGTTTATATGGACAGACCGAGACAACATTAGCTAAAGCATATCAACGGGTAAATAAGTCTAATCAATATGAGACGATTCCACTTGGTAAACCATTACCAGATACACAGATTTATATCTTAAACAACCAGAATAGAATTTGTGGAGTAGGGGAAACAGGGGAGATTATTGTACGAACTCCATACCATTCCATAGGTTATCTGCAGCAAGGTTCTCTTTTTACTAAGAATATAATTTCTGACGACTTGGGTTATCGTACAGGAGATCTTGGCAGATATTTACCGGATGGAAATATTCAAATTTTAGGAAGAAACGATGATCAACTAAAATTAAGGGGAGTTCGTATTAATAAAAATGAAATCATTTCAGCCGTAAATCGAATTAAAAATGTAAAAGAGAGCTATATCATAAGCAAAGCAATCAATGAGGATACCCAATTGTCTGCTTACGTGGTATTCGAAGACGAACCGATGAGTGAAAAGGAAATTCGTATGGAGCTATTAAAGGAATTACCAATGGCGATAATCCCAGCTAGCTTTATTACAGTTTCACATATTCCTGTCACTAAAAATGGAAAAGTAGACAAAAAGAAATTATCTTCATTAAAACCTAAGGCAAGTAATCTGGCATATCCAGTCGTATCGCCGATTGAAATCCAATTAAGGGAGATATGGAAGAAGGTTTTATCCATTGATGAAATTAAAAGTACGGATAATTTCTTTGAATTAGGCGGACATTCTCTTCTGATCGTAAAGATGCTTGCCATGATTAAGGAGAAAACGGGGAGAGAGATTAGTCTAATGGCTGTATTTTTAAACCCGACGATTTCCAGTTTGGCAGCATCTATTGAAAAAGAAAGTAAGACAAAACAACGTCCAGCAATCCGTAAAGTAAAGAGAATTATCCAAAGTACAAAGAGAACGTGAGGTGTTGATTGTATGAGTATTTCTTCTATTGAAGATGAAGTATATATATTGCCAATGTCCTATGCCCAGGAACGTATTTGGTTTTTTGAACAAATGGTTCCTCGAAGTCCTACCTATAATATTCCTTTTATCCTAAAAATAAAAGGTTCTGTTCATCCTGAAACATTAAGAAAAACCTTGATGCATATTGTAGAGCGCCATGAGGTTCTTCGTACAACGATATGTGAAGTGAAGGGGAAACCGAAACAGCGAGTTTCCCTTCACAACACTAACTTTTCATTTATTTTAAAAGAAAAAAAAGAAATAGAGAAAGATGCAGGATTCGAAAAGTATTTAAAAGAATTTGCCCTTGAACCCTTTGATTTAGAGAAAGGACCTTTAATTCGATTTGAACTGATTAACATGGAGGAAAACTGCTGCTATCTATTAATGAACGTTCATCACATTATATTTGATGCTTGGTCTGTTGACCTCTTAAAACAAGAAATAATATCTATTTACACGATGTTGGAAAATGGAAATGAAATTGAATTGGAGCCCTTGGAGCTGCAGTATGCAGATTATGCAAATTGGGAAAGGGAATTGCTGGAGGGAAAGAATCAGAGAAGAAAGATGCAATTCTGGAAGCGTTATTTACAAAACGCTCCACCTGCTCTAGATCTGCCAACCGACTACCGCAGGCCAACACAACAAACCTATAAGGGAGATAATATTAAATTTAAAATACCTGATGATTTGGTTATAAAAAGCCGTACTTATACACGTTCTAGTGCATCGACTTTATATTCATTTTTCTTAGCAGTATTTAATGTGCTTCTTTATAAATACTCTGGACAAAAAGATATTATAGTAGGCTCACCAGTCTCTAATCGCAGTGAAGAATTCACTCAAAAGTTAATCGGATTTTTTGTTAATACGTTACCCATTCGATCGAAGATTATGCCTTATAGCACATTCGATAACTTTCTAAAAAGGTTAATTAAAAACTTTTTTCAAGTACATGAAAACTCGGAAATTCCTTTTGAAAAAATTGTAAAAGATTTAAAGCCCGAAAGAAATGCTAATACCCATCCATTCTTTCAAGTCATGTTTACATTAAATGACCAACTGCAGACTTCTAACTCACTGGGAATTGAAATCGAGACAGAGAGAATAAATACGCAAAGCTCTAAGTTTGATTTCGTTCTCTATCTGAATTGCAGTGAAGAAGAAGGATATGGAGAAATAGAGTATAACCCAGATCTTTTTCAATCAGAAACGATTCACAGAATGATAAGGCATTATCTTGTTTTATTAGAGGAGATATTAAAAGATTCGAACAAACCGATTAAGCAGTTAAACATGCTATCAAAGATAGAGAAAGAGGAATTACTATCTTTTAAAAAAGCAACATACCCAACAAGTCTTAAGTTTGTCCATGAATTATTTGAACAACAAGTTAAAATGAGCAGGCATCATTGTGCACTTATCGATAAGGATAGTGAATGGACTTACAACCAATTGAACAGCAGGGCAAACCAAATTGCGAATCAATTACTTAGCGAAGGGATATCTAGTAATTCAATTATTGGAGTTCAGATTAAACGGTCCAATGCACAAATTGCAGCACTTCTTGGTATTTTAAAAGCTGGCTGCAGTTATATACCAATTGATCCCGGAAATCCAGACGAAAGAACAGAGTTTATTCTTAGAGATGCAGGTGCAGCTTTACTAATAACTGATAAGGATAGCAGAAAAGAAATAAACAAATTTCCGGTTATAAACGTGAAAGATTCTCTTTCATATAGTGTTGTTAAACCCAATATATCTATTGATATTCATTCCAACGAGCTTGGAGCCTATGTAATTTATACATCTGGTACTACAGGGAAACCAAAGGGGCTTAAAACCAGTCATGCTTCGCTAATCAATCATCTTGAGAATATGATGCAAGAGTTTCCTTATATGGAGAATGAGAGAGTCCTTCAAAATATCAATTATACGTTTGATCCATCTACTACAGAAATATTTGGTTCACTGTTATCAGGAACTACACTTGTATTAACTGAACTAGATAAACAATTTGATGTTGAGTATTTGGCACATATAATCAGTGAACAAAAAATCACTAGGGCACAAATATTACACGGTTTATTAGAGAAGCTGCTGGAAATCCCTGGCTTTACTGAAACAAAAATGCTTCAGTATGTATTTACTGGAGGAGAAAAGCTTAACAGAGAGCTGGTTCGAAAGTTTTATCAAGCCATGCCTTCCAGAATTCCGTTAATTAATTTATACGGTCCATCAGAATCAAGTGTTGCAAGTACCTATTATCGTTGTAAATTGGATGATCATCATCCAATTACACCAATTGGCAAGCCCTTTCGAAATTATCAATTAGTAGTACTGGATGAAAGTCAGGAACTCGTGCCTAATGGTGTCGCTGGAGAACTTTATATAGGAGGGGCAGGTTTATCAACGGGATATATAAATAATCCAACACTAAATGAATATTCTTTTTTGGATTTGGACTTAGCGAATACCGGTAAAACTGAACGTTATTATAGAACTGGTGATTTAGTGAAACGGTTAGATAATGGAGAATTTATTTTTATATCCCGGAAAGATTCTCAGGTAAAGATTAGAGGATTTCGCATCGAGCCAGATGAAGTGAAGCAATTAATCCTGAGTTATCCAGAGATACGAGCTGCTGCAGTTCAAGTAAAGGCAATAAATAACGATAAAAAGCTATTTGCTTTTCTAGTTAAACATAAGCGTTCGACAGTTACAGCAAATGAGATTAAAAGTCGCTTAAGTAATCAGCTTCCATATTATATGGTACCCAATGCCATTGTATGGATGGAAGAACTTCCTCTTACTAAACATGGGAAGGTGGATATGCATCAGCTTCCTTTTGAACATAATGATTTGCTCTCCAGGGACAAACAAATACCGAATACTTTACTGGAAATAGAATTAATGAACCTATGGAGAGAGGTGCTCGATTTAGAGGATATTGGAGTAGAAGATGACTTCTTTGACCTTGGTGGTCATAGTATTAAGGTCATCGAATTAATAGGTTATATCAGAAAAAAACATCAGTATGAAGTCCCGATTACAGCAATTTTTCAGTATAGAACGATTCGTACATTAGCAAATTACTTGAGTGGTAATAAAGTGATAGATACGAGCAGAATTATTGTGCCATTGAAACATTCTAATTCATCTGAACAACCGTTATTCTTTATTCATCCCGGTGGCGGAGGTGTTCTTTGCTACTTGCCTTTAACGAAACATCTAAATATGGACATACCAATATATGGGATTCAATCTGCTGGGTATGATCAAAATGAAGAGCCGTATACTAGTATACCTTTGATGGCAAAACGCTATGTAGAAGAGATTAAAAAGATTCAAAGTAAAGGTCCTTATCGTATAGCTGGGTGGTCCATGGGCGGAACTATTGCCTTTGAAATGGCAAAAATACTGCGAAAAGCAGGAGAAGATGTTTCCTTCATTGGATTATTAGATGCTCATCCATTTGATGGTTCTTATCAACTAAAAAATCCTGAAAAACCAATCCTGGTCTGGGCGAAAAGTTTAGGTATTGAGAGTGAAGTATTTGAGAATAAATCAGAGATAGAGGAGTTTCGCATTGTGTTGGATGCAGCAAAAAAGAAGGGTATCTTACCAGTGAATGCAGGGATTGAGGAAGTGAAGCGAATCATCCATGTCATGGCTTGCAATAATATTGCGAGTGATCATTATACTTGTACGGTGCCGATTGATAAGGAGTTAATTGTTTTTCACTGCTTGGAAAAGAGTTTTGAACATTTCCATGAGCTGGTAAACCCGTTGGATTGGCAGGAACGTACGACAGAGCAAGTTAAAGCTGTCAGCATTACTGGGCATCATAACAATATAATGGATGATCCGCATGTAAAGGATTTGGGCCGAAAAATAGCAATGTTTTTAAAAGGGAGCTGAGAACATGGTGGAACAATTAACAGGCAGGTTAAAGAAACCGCCACATGAATCATATACGAATACCGTATTGTATCCTCAATTTAAATTTGAATTGGATAATTACTTGAGTCATTATTTAGCGATTGAAAAAGTTTTATTGCTAATGTATGAACAGATGAACATTTTATCTGCATCTGAAGCAGAGGCTATTGCAAAAGCAATCAACAATTTAGATAAAGAGGAGTTGCATATAGCTTCAAAAGAAAACCTTACTGATATTGCATTTACTATTGAGAAGGCAGTGAAAGAAAAGGTAAAAGAACCTGTCCCATTCTGGCATTTAGACAGAAGCAGAAATGATTTTCAGGCTTGTGCACAACTCATGTACGGAAGGGAAAATTGGATGGAATTGATTCAAAAAATGCTGGACTTATCAAAAGTCATCATAAGAAAAATTGATGAATATCCATCAACACTCATGCTGGGGTACACACACTATCAGTCGGCTCAGGTAATAAATGTATCTTTTTATTTGACTGCGATTCATGCTCATATTTTAGAAACGATTAGAAAAATGCTGTTAACATTGGATTTTATAAATGGACGCTGCCCTCTCGGATCAGGTTCGATGTCTGGACAGGAGTTAAAGGTTGATAATAACCTGATGGCGAAAAAACTCGGATTTCAGGGTTATGTCGGACATGCTTTAGTAGGAGTAGCCTCCCGTGATTGGCTTTTAAGTATTGGAGAGACAGTATCCTATTTCGCTTCCAATATGAGCAGATTCTTATCCGATTTATTAAATTGGGGAAGCAGTGAATATCGATATATTGACTTTCCGGATGAATTATCGGGAATTTCGTCTTCTATGCCTCAAAAGCGAAATTATCCTATTTTGGAAAGAGCTAGAGGAAAAACGGGCTACTTAATTAACTATTATATTGGTTTTTTAATGGGACAAAGAAACACACCTTTTTCAAATCTTGTTGAAGTGTCAAAGGAATCCAGCAAAGACCTGCCATTGCTTTTTCATGAAACGAACCGGTTGATAGATTTATTAATGCTTATATTTGATAATATTTCTTTTGTTCCTGAGAGGATGAAAGAACGATGCGATGCTGAATTTATTGGAGGATTTTCTTTAGCTAATCAATTGACGATAAGAAATGGAATTCCTTATCGCCAGTCTCAAGTAATTGCAGGAGAATTTATTACTGCGTCAATCAAATTAGACGTACAGCCAGTTGATCTCTCAATTGAATTACTGAATACTATCTGTTTGGAATATGGTTATAAAAATCATTTAATCGAGAAAGAATTGAAGGATTTATTTAACAGTGAGAATGAGTCGAGAAGAAAGAAATCAGTCGGTTCCTCCAATCCTGATTCTGTTAAAGAAATAACTTCAAAACAGATCGACTTTGCAGCTAAACTTGAAGCAGATTTCAGTGATATGGCAGGCAGTGTTCACTCCGCATTAACTAAATTGAATAGTTGGCCAGATAAAAGGGAGTGATGTCTATGATTGAAACTTATGTAAAAGAACAAGCTGCAAATATTCGAAAAGGAATTGGAAAATCTCATGGAACCTTTGGCGAACTCTTGCAAGGTGTGCTGCCTAATAATAAAGACTTTCTAGTTACATTTCCTATCAAGCAATTTTCCGAATGTGAGTTTATCTCTATACCAGAAAATGATGAATTAATAGTATATCCATCTAACAAATACAAGTCCTATCAGCTGGCGGTAAAAATTCTGAATTTTTTTGAAAAACCAATTGGCGGATTTCTTAATTTAACAAGCGGTATTCAGCAAGGAAAAGGATTAGCTAGTTCTAGTGCTGACATGATCGCAACATCCAAGGCTATTGAAGATTGTTTTGGGATTAATATATCAGTCACTTTGCTGGAAGGTTTCTTGAGAGAAATCGAACCATCAGACGGCATCATGTATCCAGGTGTAGTTGTTTATTATCAGAGGGAGGTAAAGCTCAGAGAGTGTGTTGGTAATTGTCCTTCTCTAACAGTTCTTGCATTAGATGAAACAGGTGAAGTTGATACAATTAATTTTAATCAAATAGAAAAACCGTTTACTGATACAGATAAACTAAAATATCAGGAGTTATTAGATAAAGCCATTTTAGCTATTAAAGAAGATAATTTGGAATTGCTCGGAGAAGTGACAACTAGAAGTACGATGTTAAATCAAAAATTATTGCCTAAAAAGACGCTTCACCCCATGTTGGAAATTTGCAAACAGATAAGTGGCTTGGGGATTGTCACTGCTCATAGTGGCACGTATATTGGAATTCTTATTTCCAATCATGACCCAGCTTATAAGCAAAAAGTTGAAACAGGGTTAAAACAAATGAAGCAGCTTGGGTACCCTGTTCAGCTATTTCATTCAGTCTAAAGAAAGGGGTTAAAAAGAATATGCCTTTATCGTTGATTGATACCATTGGAAAAACATCACTAATAAAACTGAAGCTGCAAGAGGAGAGCAGAGCTTCAGTTTTTGCCAAATTGGAAATGCATAATCCCTTTGGAATGAAAGATAGAGTAGCAAAAAATATGATAATGGAAGCTAAAAAGAGAGGTGAGCTGAAGGATGGTGCACCGATTGTAGAGAGTTCTTCTGGAACCTTGGCAATGGGAATTACACTTGTGGGTACTTATCTGGGACATGAGGTGAATATTGTAACGGACCCACGGATTGATCGATTGACATATACAAAGTTGAAGGCCTTAGGAGCTAAGGTTCATATCGTTAGCGAGATGGGACAAAACGGAGGGTGGCAGCAAGCCAGGTTAGATTATGTATATAAAATGATAGAAAAAAATCCAAATATTTACTGGCCGCGCCAGTATGAAAATAGGCAAAATCCACTTGCTTACGAAAGCCTTGCTGCGGATTTAATACATGAATTAGGAAAGGTTGATATCCTAGTGGGCTCTGTAGGGAGCGGCGGCTCGTTGTGCGGTGCAGCTGCTGCACTTAAGACGTATGATCCTCATCTTAAGGTAGTAGCTGTGGATGCAGTAGGAAGCACCATTTTTCATCAAACAGATCAGCCTGCAAGATTGCAGGGAGGGTTAGGCAATAGTCTCCATCCCCCGAATGTGGATTATTCCTTAATTGATGAGGTTCATTGGTTAAATGATCAGGAAGCTTTTTCTTGGACATGGAAATTAGCTCGTCATGAAAAAGTGTTTGCAGGCAATAGTTCTGGAAGTGTATATGCAGTGGCGAATTGGATCAGTACAGTTGAAAATTCGAATACAGTGATAGCATGTATATTCCCTGATCGTGGAGATCGATATGCTAATACCATATACAGTGAGGATTTTTTGAACAAATATAACATTGATACTGCATGTTTAAATTATAATCCATCGCATATCAAGGAAATAGAAGATGTGGATATGTGGTCTTACATCGATTTTATGAAGGGAAAGTGTTTAGATGGAAAAATTGCTGTTTATTGAAGCAAATACAACAGGTACTGGTATGATTGCGATTCAGAGAGCTAAGGAACTAAACCTTCAGCCTGTGTTCTTAACGAACAACCCAGGTCGATATGCTGATTTATTCAACCAGGGTTGTGAAATAATAATATGTGATACGAACAATATATCTGAACTGATAGAAACGATTGATTATCATTTTAAAGCAGAAGAAATAAGAGGAATTACTACTACTAGTGAATTTTATATTTATAACGTATCTGTTTTAACGGAAAAATACAATTTGAATGGAAATCATCCGAATGTCATAAAAAATGTACGTCATAAAGGAACTGTGCGGGAATTGTTAAAATGGAGTAAAGCCCTCTACCAACCTAAGTATTTGATTATTGAATCAATAGAGGATTTAACGGAAGTGAAGGAAAACATTCTGTTTCCCTGCATTGTCAAGCCGGTAGATGATAGTGGGTCAAATGGGGTTTTACAGTGTGATAACTTTGAAACAATGAAAATACAAGTAAAAGAGTTACTAAGCATGGAAACAAATGTTAGGAATCAAGAAAAAATAAGGGCAGTGTTAATAGAGGAGCTTGTTGAAGGGCAGGAGTATAGTGTAGAGACCTTCTCTTATAAGGGCTCACATCAAATTGTTGGAGTAACCGAAAAGTCAGTTGAAAGTGCTCCCTTTTTTGTAGAAAATGGTCATATTTTTCCTGCTTCGGATATAGACTGCTATTCAAAAACGATTCAAACCGGTGTAATGGAAATCTTGGATATCCTGGGGTGGGAAACAGGACCAGCACATATTGAGTTTAAAATGAAAGATAATAAAATATTTTTAGTAGAATTTAACGGAAGGCTAGCAGGAGGTATGATTCCGGTTTTAATCAGTTATGCAACTGGCTTGGATTTAGTAAAGGAACAAATCAAAGCAGCCGCAGGTATTGGACCGAGCCTCGAGCCAAGTTTGAAACAGTTTGCTGGAATTCGATTTTTAATGTCAAATCAATCCGGAGAAGTTGCTAAAATAACTGGGTTGGATGGTATGAGAATACCTGGAATAATAGAAGTGAAATGCAGGATAGATATTGGTGAGAACGTAGAGAAGATCAAGAATGCATATGGAAGATTTGGCCATATAATTGCAGTCAGTACAGATCATGAGGAGTTATCTAAGAAACTAACTAGTGCAATAAACCAAATAAAAGTCGAAGTAAAGGAGCGTATACATTTATGAATTATTTAAGTGATACGATTACATTACCTACCTTGGAAATGATGGATTCCATACGAACTGCAGAATTAGGTGATGACGTTTATGGTAAGGATATAACTGTTAATCGTTTGGAGAATTTTGCTGCAGAACTTGTTGGTATGGAAGCTGCTTGTTTTATGCCAAGTGGAACAATGGCAAATTTGGCAGCTATACTGGTGCATTGTCCAAGAGGATCAAAAGCTATTGTAGGTGACGAATCAGATATATATATTTATGAAGCAGGCGGCGCCTCTGTCTGTGGTGGAATAATGTATGAGCCGGTTAAAACACAGCAAAATGGGCAATTAGCTGTTAATGATTTAGAAAAAGCATTTCCAGTAGATCAAGATGATCCTCAATTTGCTTTACCTAAGTTAATCTGTTTAGAAAATACGCATAATCGCTGCGGTGGAAAAGTGTTACCGCTCGAATATATGAAAGACATAAGAGAGTTCAGTTTAGCGAAAAATGTTCCAATTCATTTGGATGGTGCACGTTTATTCAATGGAGCAACCGCATTAGGAGTGGAAGCAAAAGAAATTACAAAACATGTGGATTCTGTACAGTTTTGTCTATCTAAGGGGCTTTCCGCTCCTATTGGTTCGATGGTTGCTGGTAACAGTGAGTTTATAAAAAAGGCCAGAAGAATTCGTAAGATGTTAGGCGGTGGAATGCGCCAAGTAGGAATTATGGCCGCACCTGCCCTGGTTGCATTGGAACAAATGATTGGCAGATTGAGTGATGACCACCGTAAGGCAAAACAGTTGGCATACGAGTTATCGAAAATCCCTGGCATTCATCTAAACCCAGATGACGTAGAAACAAATATAGTAATTTTTCATGTGGACAAAGCAAGATACTCATGGAAAGAATTCCTTGCATTAGCAGGGGAAGAAGGTGTCATATTGTCTGAAATGGGTTATGGGCGTATTCGAGCAGTGATTCATAGGCATATCACAGACGATGATATCATTCAAACGGTAAAAGCTATTAATAGAATAATGCTTCATGCCGATGAAGGGAACCTTTCATCAATTCATTAAGAAATTATCTTCTACTTCTAGTAATTAAAGCTCAATTGTTATTACATTTACTTTTCAAGGATAACAATTGAGCTTTTTAAATTTCAAAATTAATTAAGAAATGAAGTGGAATATTGCTCTCTGATTATTTGAACTTTATTTGTAAATTGTTCAATTAAATTGTTTTCATTAAGTTCATCAATTTTCTCTATTGCACGCTCCAATGTCTTCTTACCTTCCTTCTCGTTATTCATTTGAAAACTGATTTCTGCTAACGCTAAACTTGTGCGAATATAATATGACATCTTGTCTTCAAGCAAGAAAATGGAGGCAGCCTTCTCAAAATAATGATAGGAACTGTCCAGTTCCTTCTTTTTTTCGTATGTAATACCGATTAAGTGATATAGCTCTCCCATGGAATATAGAAGGTGATTTGACGTCAAATAGTATTCTAATCGATGGCAAATAGCAATACACTGATCATACTCTCCCCAATTATAATGAAGATAGGTGAGGTTATAGGATATTCTTGGATGTAAAGACGTATCCTCTATCACTGGAAGTTTATTTAAAATTCTCATGCCTTCTTTTAACAAATAATATGCGTCTTGATTCTTATCCAATTCCATTAAAACCAATGCCAGTGAGTTCGCAATATTAATATCAAGTTCATTGATTATTTTATTGTTAAGTAACTTACTAAGGAGTTTTTCTGCCTTATTGGGCTGTTGGCTTATTTTATGAATGAGGATTGCTTTCTGCCAGTCTATGAAGCGACGGAAATCATTATCATAGATATTCGGATTATTTTCTGAAAATATCTCCGCTTCTTCGATTAAATATTGAATAGATTGAAATTCTTGTTTATATAGAAATTCCCGGCATAACTTTTTAAGTTTATTTATATATACATAGGAGGTGTTTTCGTCATTAAGAGACAGGACATAGTCAAGAGAGACATTTAATTTGTGACATATTTTCTGCAAAATATCCAACCTGGGGATTTGGAGACCTTTTTCTATACGATAGATAGTTGATTCATCACATATGTTTTCCGCGATGTACTTCCGGGAATAGCCAATTTTTGTTCGAATAAATTCAATGTTTTTTCCAATATCCATCATTTCAACCCCTTTTAATTAGTTGTTACAAAAGAGTGCATAAGTACATATATAACTTAACATAAAAAGGTGCAATAATTAAGTTAATAATTAGAAAAGGGGGAAAATAAGATGAAGTTACTAAAAAAAGCAATGATAATCAGTGTATTGTCGTTATGTCTTCTAAGTAATTTTACTTACGGTTCTGAATTATTTGAAATAATTTTAGTTGATGATCCAATTAAAGGTCATCATTAAGGAGAGATGCCAAGATGATAAAGATATTAGTGGTCAATCAAAACAGGAGGCCCAGTAAGGATTCAAGGCTGCTAAAATTATTATCTGTTAAAGAACACAAATGTTATTTTCTTAATAATTCTACTTCCCTTGCCGACGGTATATTTTTAAACTCCTTTGATGTAGTAATTATTAATCTAACGAAAAATAGCATCGTGAATACTTTGCCGAGCGGAAATTATAAAGTTATTCTAATGGTGGGACAAAATGAAACATATCTATTGCCGTATGTACCTAGCTTTCAAGGTATTGTTCAAAAAGAAAACATAGAAGAGTTGCGTACAGCAATTCATGTTGTTATGGCTGGAGGTTGTTACATGTCTCGAGAAATAAAAGAAGCACTATTTTCTAAAATAAATACTTTTAATAAAGCAAGTAGTTCCGAATATTCAACAGAAGTACTTACAAAAATGGAGTTACGAGTTGCAGAAGAGTTGATGGCTGATAAGACCAATCAAGAAATAGCTGACACTCTATTTATGAGCAAGCGAACAGTTGAGTACCATATAGCTTCCTGTATTCAAAAGCTAAATGTAAATTCAAGAGTAGGACTTGCAATTAAGATTGCACAAGCCAATTACCTTATTGGAAACCCCCATATAAAAGAAATAGTATAATGTGCAATCCGAAAATAGAAACAATAAGCTGAGAGCCTATTAATTGGCTCTTTTTGTCTTTGTTGCGAGAAATACTAGTGTCATGAAAAGAACCAATGTTTATGATGAAAATATAATTATTTATCTGAAAGGGGAAGTCCATGAAAGGTCATTTAGTAAAATTAAAAGCAATCGAAGAAGAGGATTATGAACTGTTTGCCAAATGGGTAACTCCCTCAAAGACGAGTTCTTTAGCCAGAGGGGTTAATGACTTTGCAACTAGCAAGGAGATTAAAGCTGATATTGAATCAGGAAGTACTCGCCATGTGATGGTACTGACACACGATAATAAAAAAATTGGATTTATATCCTGGACACCGCAAAAATATGAAGGCAATTATCTTTTAGGTGGAGTAATTGGAGACCCAGACCTTTGGGATAGTGGCTACGGAGCTGAGGCAGGAGCGTTAATAATGGATTATTTATTCCATCAAAAAAATGCACATAAACTGCAATTTATCAATGGACTTCATAACGCCCGATCTGTTCGTTTCATTATGAAAACGAAGCTCGTTATAGAAGGCATTCTAAGAGACCACTATTTCATTGATGGAGAATATCATGATGCTGTTGTTTCTTCTATATTAAGGGATGAATTTTATGAATACCCAGAAACAGATTCAATTGATTCTATTCCAAAAGAAGAAAAAAGGGCGATACGCCAAGAATTAAATGAATACTTAAGTGATTATTGGAAAGAAGAATGCTTTCCGAAATTAATAGAAAGATAAAATCTGCGTGGGTTGCTGCAGTAAAACACTGATTATCGTGCAAGGAGGTTATTAAGACTATGAATGGAATTGTTTTGCCAGGTTTAGCCCCTTGTAGTTATGAGGATGTCAAGGGGTTTCTTCAAAAAAGTAAATTTGCGAAAAGGCGTTTTGAAGAAGCGAGTGAAGTTATCGGTTACTCCTTATATGAGGCATTTAAGGAATCTAGTGAGTTGGACTATGAAGTGAGAGAAACTTCATTTTTGACTAATACAATCGCCTTATTGGATCATTTTCACGAAGATTTCGACGTTGAGCCAGATATATTAATTGGTCCAAGTTTTGGTGGAATGGCAACCGCTGTAAAAACAGAAAGTCTTACTTATGCTGAAATGATCTGGCTTACACATGAATCTGCAAAAATAGCTAAAGTTTTCTATCAAAACACTGGAGACTTCTATCAAACAATGTTCATTTATAATTTATCGATTGAAGAAGCCAACGAACTCGTAAACGAATTTCAAAGTAAAAACATGTATCTGGAATTGGTTGGAAATTTAGAGAAGGTTATTTGTTTATGTGGATCATCCGAATCCATTAAAATACTGCAGGAAATTATAAATCGCAAATCAAAAGTGATAGCAACTCATACAATGCAGCAGCCAATTCATAGTAAGGTTCTTAGTGATTTAAAAGAAGAACTGAGGGTTGAGGTATTTAATCAGGTTCAGTTTAAACCATTAAAACATCATGTGATTTCAGACGTGAATGGTAATTTGGTACGTGATCCAATGGAGTTTAAGCAAACTTTATTAGATGGTTATGATCATACAGTCCGATGGGATCTTGTAACAAATAGGATGAGACAAATGAAGCTTCAAACCATTTATGTAGTAGGTCCACAAAATATCTTTTCCCAATTATTAAAGAAGCAATGGGAAACGACAGTAATCACTCCAAGAACGGTTCAAAGAAAATTAAAGGAATTAGTATGATGATGGCTGTAAGCAGGGTGTTACAATTTGATAATATTTCCTCTGAAAATAAAATCAAGAACGATATATTGCACTATGTTCATTATCTGGAAGATTCAGGTGTATCAAAAAGTGATCGGGTCATGATTTCAGCAGATAATTCCTACGAATTTATTCTAGCAGTTTTTGCCCTTATTCATATCGATTGTTCCATTGTTCTTGTGGATAGCTCTTTGGATGAAGGAGAAGTGCTGAAAATCGCGAAGCATTCGAATTCTCGCTTTTGCATTTGTGACCGATTTATTCACCAGAATGAAGTGTCTATTCACATGCTAGAGCTATCATATGGTCATTCAACAGAAGAGTTGCTGAAAGGCAAAATTGATATGGGTGCCTGGGAACAGCGTAAAGATGCTTTGATTCTATATACATCTGGTTCAACTGGAAATCCCAAGGGGATAATAAAATCAGGTAAATCATTTTTAATCAATATTAGAGCGACGATTAGAAGAATGGAATACAATCCATCTGATGTACTTCTTCCCCTAATCCCTTTCACACATTTTTATGGCTTGTCGATTATTTTTATCTGGTGGATTACAAAGTGTGATCTGGTTTTATGTAATTACAGAAATATGCGAGCCATCACAAATGAAATCGCAGCTAAGAAGGTAACCGTAGTAGATGCAGTGCCATCCATGTTTTATATGTTAAATCGGCTATTTGCTAAAAGAAGGGACTTGTTAAATAATATTAAAAATTCCAAAGTGAGAATGTGGTGTGTTGGAGGATCTCCCTTATCTAAGAAACTTAGCAGAGAGTTCCACTCGTATATCCAAATGCCATTATTAGATGGTTATGGGTTATCAGAGGCCGGGAATGTGGCTCTGAACATAAAGGGAACAGAATTTGGATGTGGAAAAGCGCTGGAGGGTGTGCAAATAAAGGTAATTAATAGTGATGGAAATGAGCTGCCTTTCGGGCAAACAGGTGAGATCTTGGTTAAGAGTCCCGGTGTAATGGAAAAATACCACAAATTGGAGCAAGCTACGAATTCAGTTTTGCAAAATGGTTGGCTGAAAACGAATGATCTCGGTTATTTCGATCAATCGGGGAATCTTTTTGTTATTGGCAGAAAAGGGGATGAAATTTTAAGAAAAGGCTATATCATTCATCCTGCCAGTATTGAAAAAACGTTAGAAGACAGATTAGGAATTAAATGTAAAGTTGTCTCATTTAAAGATGAGAAAAAAGGATCCATTATCATATTAATGGTAGAAGCGGATGATGATACAGGACAATTGAGAGATAAAATAACTCATTCTCTGGATGCGATATCGAAACCTGACAAAATCCATATTATGAAACACTTCCCGTATCTTAATAATGGAAAGATAGATTACAAATCGATTAAGAACTTATCTATTCAATTAAATAATAAAATAGTGGAGGGAGAAATATGTCAGCTGGAATTACATTAACACTTGAATCGTCTCTATTAGAGCAACGTAAAAAGACAATTGAAGATGTCATCACCTATTTAAAAGAAAATAAAAGCAGTGTTAGAAAAATACTTACGGAAATATCAACCTACCAGACAGCTGAAGATGAGATAGATACATCTATAAGAGTGCTGGAGAATGCATATCGTGAGGTTAAGCTCAATAAGCCAAAGACATTAAATAAAATGACTGTATTTATGCCGTCTAATGTCATTTTATACTCTTATGTTCTTTATCTGTTAATTCCTTCTCTCTATGTGAATGAAATAGAGTTTCGAAGTTCTAGTTTAGTGATTGATCAACTGCGCCGTCTCCATAAACTTTTGGGGGGAATCCACCAGTTACCAATTCAGCTGCAAGAACTTTCTCACAGAAAATTTATTAAAGCATCTGCATTAAGTTCTAACATCGTAGTATTCACTGGTGAATATAAAAATGCAGAGAAAATAAAGTTTCAGCTATCTCCAGATCAACTATTTGTTTTCTTTGGACAAGGCGTAAATCCATTTATTATTACAGAGTCGGCTAATATTGACAAAGCCGTAAAGGATTTAATTAAAGCGCGTATGTATAATACTGGTCAAGATTGTATGGGTCCTGATGCGATTTTCGTCCAAAAGAGTAAATCTCAACAATTTATAGAAACTTTAGTTAATCGGTTGGGAGATCTGAAGATTGGTGAGAACACAGACCCGGAAGCGGATTATGGGAAAATTCATTATTTATCTACACTTGATTCTGTAGGGTCTTATCTGAATGAAAATAGTGAATGGATTGCTTATGGCGGAAATATTAATTATCGAAATAAAGTTATTGAACCAACTGTGTTGCACAGTTCGATAGAAAATGATTTAAAGTTAGAAGAGTTTTTCTCTCCACTTTTTAATGTTATCAGTTATCAATCAATTGATGAATTGAAGAATACATTTCAAAAAGGATACTTTTTAGAAAGAGCTATGGGTGCAAGTATCTATGGTGAAGAAGTTGAAGAAATCTATCAGGAATTGTCTAGAAAACATGTCGTTTCGGTGAATCAGAATCTATTTGATATAGAGAATGGGAATGAACCATTTGGCGGGTATGGCCCAATGGCAAATTATGTATCCTACAAGAATCAATTGCATATTAAACCAATCCTTCTGTCAAATGTCGTTTATGAATTAATGAATGATGAGGAGTATCCAGATGAATCAAATTAGTGTACTGGGAGCAATGGCGTACCAGTTTAAAACTTATGGAATAAAAACAGTATATGGCCTTCCTAGTGATGATCTTCTGTTCATGAAATCCATTCTGAATCATGGAATTGAATATTTCATTGTAAAAGATCAGAGAAATGCATTGTTTATGGCCACTGGTCATGCATTGGCCACTCAGGAACTAGCTGTATGCAATATAGGAAAAGGACCAGCATTAACTAATAGCATAACGGGCATTTTAGAAGCAAAGTCACAATGTGCTCCATTAATAATCATTGCTTCGGGTACGGATACAGTAAAGTATGGAAGTGAAAAGTCCTTCCAGGAAACGACGCAGTTAAATATCGTTAATCCATTAGTTAAATGGAGTCATCGTCTCGAGAACAAAGAGTCTATCGGATGGGTCTTGAAGAAAGCTATTTTTATAGCAACAAACGGTACCCCAGGGCCAGTATATATTGAAATACCTGAAAATCTTGGTGAAGAAACAGTTGTCAAAAGAGAATTCTTTGCAGGTGCTTATACAAGCACAAAACCTGTTCCAAATCCAGACATGATAGAAGATTTAAGAACGAAAATTCAACATTCCAAACGGCCAGTGATTCTCCTTGGAGGTGGCTGCAAAGCGATTGAGGATAAGAACCTGATTATACAATTTGCGGAAAAAATAGGTGCCCCTATTTTTGTAAGTGCCTCTGGCAGAGGAAGTGTAAATGAACATCATCCACTGTTTTGTGGATTAGGCGGATTATATTGTCCAGAAAATATGAAAGCACTCGTCCAAAATTGTGATTTATTTATTGCTCTTGGGAGTGCTCTGGAAGAAACAGTTGTATTTGGCTGGGAAGAAGTTTTGGAAAGAATTGAAACGATAGAAATAAATATAAATGAAGAATGTTTTAATTTAGATATGAACAGTTTGAAGATAGTGGGTGAAGCAGGACTCACGGTAAAAGAGTTATTAAAGCGCTTTAAAGAACCAATACAAAGAGATTTTTGGAAAGAAAAAGTACAGGAATACAAGAGTAGCATGTGGCTGGAAAAAGAAAAAACAACAAGAAATTCTAATCTGCTAAAGGTTGCAGATATTTTGGAGACAATACAAGATAGCAGTACTTCAAGTATTTTTGTGCACGAGAATGGGCTGCAGGATATGTGGTCTTATTTCTATCCTTATCTAATGCTGAAAGAAGAGCAGGATGCAATTGTACCCAGTGAACAGACAAGTTTAGGATTTGGATGTTCAGCTGCAATAGGTGTGGCAAAAGCCAGACCAGATGATACTGTCATTGCATTTGTTGGTGACGGGGCCTTTAATATGTTTAGCGCTGAACTTGTTACATTAGTATCCAATAAGATTCCTGTTATTTATATTGTATTGAGAAATGGTGGATATGGCTGGCTTGAATATCAAAACAATTCTGATCAGCAATCTTTTGTAGATAAAACGATGCCGTTAGTAACAATAAATCATGAGCAGCTATGCCACCTGCGTATTGCTGAAAAAATAGAACTGCAGAAAAGCTGGTCAGAAGCATTGCAACTTCATTCACTAGGCAAAACTGTAATATTCGAAGTTGACATTGAATTAGATGATGTTCCTTCTGCACTAACTAAAATATATGGAGATTTCCCAGAAAGAAGTACATCTATTTCGAGTGTGGACAAATAAAATAAAAAGAAATTAAACCACATCCTTTAAAAAATCCTATACAATGGATTTTTTTTTATTTATTTTTGCGGTAATTTCTGGGTTTTTTATAATTATAAGTTTATACAATAGAACATGAACGATGCAATTATGGAGTTTTGAAGTCAAGAAACCCTCAATCGTCGTATTAACTCGTTGTAAAATGCGTGATCGAAAATTATGTCTGCATGTTTTATTTAGTTTAAAATCAGAACATTCGAGATGGAGGAAGTTTTTAATGAGTGAACTTGCAAAAAGCCCAGAGATAAGAAGTGAATTGCTAAAAAATAAGTCTTTTATATTCTTATTGCTGTCCAGTTTATTTTCTAGTCTCGGGGCGTCTATGTTCCTATTTAGTCAATCATGGTACATCGTGAGGGTTTTAGATCTTGAAGCTGCAGTTGGTCTGGTTATGATTGGCTCAAGCGTGCCACAAATTATATTGCTGTTTATAGGTGGAGTGATTGCGGATCGCTGGAATAAAACGATGTTGATGTTTTGGTCAGATATGACAAGAGTTATCCTTGTTTCTTCACTTGTCATATTCTTGCTGTTTATTTCAGTAATCCCAATCTCTTTATTTGTTGTCTATGCAGTAGTATTTGGTGTATTAAGTGCCTTCTTTTATCCAGCAAGAGACTCTTTAATTCCATTAATAGTAGAGGAGCAGGATCTTACCAAAGCCAATTCAATTATTCAGGCTACGAATCAAGGTTCTTTGATTGTTGGCCCTCTTCTTTGTGGTCTATTAATCATGCATATGAATTTTTTGAGTGTCTTTGCAATTGTTACGCTGATATTGGCGGCAGGAGCAATATCAATCTATTTTATAGATAGGAAAGGAAGTTTCATAATTGGTTTAAATAAGGAAGAACGTGAACAGAATATTAAAAGAGACCTTGTGGAAGGGATAGATTATGTCAGGAAGTCGAGTATATTACAGGGACTAGTTGTTATTTCTATATTAATTAATCTAGTTGTCGTTGGTCCGCTCTTTATGGGGCTGCCGATTTTTGTGAATTCTGTACTGCAAGGAACAGCTTTTGAATACAGTTTAATTGAGGGAGCGCTCTCCGTTGGAACACTGACTGGCGCAGTTGTGCTCTTCGTTACAAATATCAAAATGAAACGGGGAAAACTTACATTACTATCCTTGATATGCCTTGCAATAAGTTATTTCCTGTTCGCACAAACCAGTGTAATCTGGTCTAGTATGATTATGACACTTCTAGTTGGAATATTTGTGCAAACAACTATATTGCCAGTAGTCAGTATCATTCAAAATAATGTTTCCAAAAAGTTTCTAGGAAGAGTAATGAGCTTATTAAGTATTTCAGCAATGGGATTAACACCAGTTTCATATGGATTAACATCATTGTTGCTTTTGTATAACTTTAAGATTGATCAAATTATGTTATATAGCAGTATTCTTTTCTTAATTTTGACGATAACGATATACTTTAAAGCTAAAAATATCAGGGCAGTTGATTAAAAGATTAGTAATGTAAATAAATCATCATGAAATTCTAATACTTGAGGAGTGTGAAGAGAACTGTGAATATATTTAAAAAGATTGTTGAAAGAAAAGTCTTAATCCTTCTAACAGTAATTTTTATTATGATACTTGGATGCTATGCATTATTTAATTTGGATAGTGAATTAACACCAGAAGTAGGGTTAGATAGTGCTTCTATAACAATTCAGGCAGGAGATTTAAATATAACAGATGTAGAACAAAGAATTATCACGCCATTGGAGCAGGAACTACTGGAAATAGAGGGGATAGAAACCTTTGAATCAACTGCTAGAACAGGTGAGGGATCCGTACAAGTTTTGTTTGCAAGCGGACGTGGAGGTGAGTTGGTAAAGGAGGTAGAATCAGTTGTAAATACCTCGATGAGTCAGCTTCCAGAGGTGGAGAGCACGAAGGTGGTTCAGAGCGGCACGGGTACAAACTATGAGTTTATTATGGATATTTCTGGCGGAGATATGAATAAAATATCTTCATTTGCTGAAAATATTTTAAAACCGAGACTGGAAGAATTACCGCAAGTAGGCGATGTAGCATTAGCAGGGATTACAAAACATAAAGTAAATATTATCTTTAACGGAAAAGAGATGGCTCAGCATAGTCTAGATAATTTAGCAGTGATTGATTTAATTCTGCAAATTAATGATGAAGCTGTTTTAGGAGAAATCACTGATGATGGCAGTGAAGCAGCTCTGCATTGGAATACAAGATTTACGAATATAGATGACATAAAAAATATCCAAGTGCCTTCTGAAAATGGAAATATTTCATTGAAAGAAATTGCGGACGTTGCATTAGAACCATTAGAGAATACATCTAATGTTTGGAAAAATGGTTCGAAGGATTTTGTGCTAGTTCAGGTAGCGCGACCAGCTGATGTATCTCAACTTGATATGACGAATGCAGTGCGAGATGAATTAGCAGAGATAAGTAAAGAAGAGTTGGCAGAAGGAATTACATTGAATGAAATCGTAGCACACTCGGATTTCGTAGAGGATTCAATGGGAGATGTAACTGCTAATATTTTGATTGGCGGTATTATTGCAATCGTAATATTGTTATTATTCTTACGCAATATTAGAGCTACATTTATTATAGGGTTATCGATACCTGCATCATTATTATTAACATTTGTTGCAGTTTGGCTGTTGGATTACAGTCTTAATATGTTGACCCTAATTGGTTTAGGATTAGGAATTGGAATGATGGTCGACTCATCGATTGTAATACTTGAATCAATATATCGGAAGAAAGAACAAGGTTTATCGAATCTTCAGGCGGTTTTAGAGGGAACAACAGAGGTTGCTGGTGCAATTATTGCTTCTATCTTAACGACAATAGTTGTATTTGTACCCATTGGATTAATAGGTGGGGATATTGGAAGAATGATGATCATTCTATCTGTTGTTGTATCCATTACACTTATCAGTTCTGTACTGGTCGCATTTACATTAATCCCAGTACTTGCGGAGAAATTAATAAAAATACGCAAGCCAAAGCGATTAAAAAAGCGCAAGAATAAAATTTATAATTGGTATCAAAGTATGTTAACTTGGATAATAAGTAAAAAGCGCCGCAGTTTCGCAGTAGTTTTCATATTTATAGGTGTTTTTTTTACTTCATTTTTACTTGTATCAAAAATTCCTATGAGTATCATGCCTGACATGTTTAATCGTTATACTGAAATTGCAGTTGCACTGGATAATGGGGTTACCAATGAAGAAAAACAGAACCTTGCTGAAGAAATCAATGAACAACTGAAAACCATATATGATGTTGAAGCGAATTATGTGCTTGATCAAGGCAATATGTTTATTATTGTGGCTAACATGACAAAAGGTAACCAAATACAGCAATCACAGGATAAAGTTACGGAAGAAATACTAAGAACCTTACGTGCCTTAAGAGAACACGAGCCAATTCGAAATGTACAAACAGCATTGACTGGTGTCGGCGGCTATCCTATACAAATAAATATAAGTGGCAAGGAATTCGAAGAGTTAGAAATGATGGCAAATGAAATCTCAGAAGAACTTAAAACAATTGATGGGATAGTAGAAATAACTGATTCTATCGAGAATGCTTCTAATATAAAGGAAATTAGATTAAATAAGGAAGCGATGGAAGAGGATGGACTTTCGGAACTGCAAGTTAAACAAGAAGTGGAACAGTATTTGCTTCAAAAACCTATTGGTGAAATGGTTGTAAACAAGGAAAGAATCCCTATACATGTTACAGTGAACCAGGATAATAATACGGAGAATTCCTTGTTGGATTTAAAGATATCTACGTTAAATGGAAACAAAGAATTATCTAATTATATTCATTTAGAGAATAACAATTTACCTGAAACAATAACACACACGCAAGGGGAGAGATATATTTCTGTCTTGGCTGATATTGAAGATAGTGATCTTGGAACAATAAATAGAGAAGTACAAGAAGTAATTTCAAATTATGAGAGCCCAGATGGGTATTCTGTTTCTATTGCTGGTGAATTAGAACAACAAGATGACTTGTTAAATGATATAATATTCGTATTAGTAATTTCAATATTCTTAGTATATTTTGTAATGGCTGTACAATTTAATCATCTTGGACATCCGCTTATCGTTTTATCTGCTGTTCCATTATCAATTATAGGAGTTATCCTTGGGTTGTTTATTACACAGAAGGATCTTAACTTGATGTCTGGAATGGGAGTGATTGTTCTAGTAGGAATCGTCTTGAATAATGCAATTCTACTTGTAGATAGAACCAACCAACTAAGAAAAAAAGGTTATCCATTAGACGAGGCAATAGTTACTGCTAGTGAAAATCGAATAAGGCCAATATTTATGACAACACTGACCACAGTTGGTGCTATGTTACCTTTAGCATTAGCAACTGGAATGTCTGCAGACTATCAAGCACCACTTGCAACAGTAATAATCTCTGGGATGTTATTTGCAACGGTAATAACATTGGTATTAGTTCCGTCTATTTATAAATTAATATCCAAGCAGAAGACTAGAGTTCGAGTTGAGAAATCAGAAGAAAATTTATTACAGGAGGAAATTAATTGATGAATAAACAATATATATCTATTATTACCATTATCATTATGTTTTTAACGGGATGTGGATCATCTGATGAGAGACAGACGCAAATGGCTGAAATAGATGATATTGATACGATATATATTGAGCATGGCAGCGATAATCTGCTTCTCAAAAGTGCTGATCAACCTAATGTTGAAGCTTCATATGGCGAACGCGGTGTAACTTTGGATAAAAGTGATGGAAGTATAACTTTGGGCATCAAAAATAGAATGATAAAAATTGGTCCTAAGTTAAATTTGGATGACGCATTTCAAGTAACAATTCCGAATGATTATAAAGGGGATATAGTTATAAGCGGAGATTCGGGAGAGGTTTCTTCAGATGAGCTTACAATAAGTGGCAATCTGGATGTCAAGACTAAAAGCGGAGATATTTCAGTCGCTTTTGCAGAGATTCAAAGTGATATTCAAGTTGTTGCTGCTAGTGGTAAAGTCGAATTAATATTAAATGAGGAACAGCCTGATGTTCAGCTTAAATCTAAAACTAAGAGTGGAAGTAATACAATCATCATTCCTATTTCGTTGAATGAATCGGAAGGTGGAAAAGAGATTGAGGGTATATCAGGTGAGGGAACTTATGTCATTGATATTGAAACAACATCTGGTGATGTAACAGTTAAAAGTGATTAATTTATTATGTTTAAAAAGAATCTAAATTATATGAGTGGTATAATTAAAGAAGAATTTTTGCTTAAGTCTGATAAAAGAGTGTTTTATAATTAAAATGAAATAGGTTTGAGGTGGTCTTTTGAATTTCATCGCTTGGCTGATCGTTGCTTGTGAAATAGCCTTTTGGGTAGTAATTATTTTAGGGTTATGCCTAAGATATATATTTAAAAAAGATAAGCTTGGTTTATTTTTCCTAGCTTTAACTCCTGTAATTGATTTGCTCTTATTAATTATTACTGGTATGGATTTATACCGGGGAGCTACCGCAACAGCCGCGCATGCGATTGCTGCAGTTTATATAGGGGTTTCCATAGGTTTTGGAAAGAGTATGATTAAATGGGCTGACGAGAGATTTCGTTACTACGTCGCAAAAGAAGGTACAAAACCAATTAAATTGTATGGAATGGAGTATTCTATCCACAATTTAAAAGGATGGGGAAAACATGTTCTTTCTTATGTAATTGGAGCCGGATTTTTAGCGGGGCTCATTTATTTAATAAATGATGCTGATCGAACAGAAGCATTGTTAAGAGTATTGCAAGTATGGACACTTGCATTAGGTATAGATTTCATTATTACAGTTTCATATTTTATCTTTCCGAGGAAAAAGACTGTTTAACTGCAAAAGGAATAAATAGTTGAATTTAAATGGTAAAATACGTGATATAAATTTAGTTGAAGTTCAATTGAAGCAATGTAAGGAATGAAAAAGCTATTATTTACCTGTCACAGATTTCTGCGGCCAAACCATAATAGCTGCTTATCATTTAATCTTAATCGGCATGGAACTCTCTATCTCTATCATTGATAATTACTTTTAAACAAGCAATGCATACTTAGTATGTATTGCTTGTTTGTTGTTTATAAAAATTATAATTATTTTATTATGATTACAATGATTTGAACTTTCGCTTAATGCATACTTAGTATATAATGAGGGGGAAAAGACAGGAGGAAGTAAAATATGATCAATGTTAAGGGTTTAACAAAGGAATTTAAACAAGGGCAGGAAATAACTCAAGTTTTAAAAGGTGTTGATTTGAATGTGGAAGAGGGAGAGTTTGTGGCTATTATGGGACCAAGTGGTTCTGGGAAAAGCACATTACTTCAGCTTTTAGGCGGTCTTGATATACCAACAGAAGGAGAAATATCAATAAATCAAAGTAATTTAAGTGAAATGACGGAAAAAGAAAGAACAATATTCCGCAGAAAATATATCGGCTTTATATTTCAAAATTATCAGTTGCTTCCTACATTAACGGTAGAAGAAAATATTGCTTTTCCACTTCATGCAGACGGAAGTTTAACAAAGGAAAAGAACCAAATCATTTATGAATTACTTGATTCTGTCGGATTGAAAGGACTTCGTCAAAAGCGTGCTAATTTGCTTAGTGGTGGGCAGCAGCAACGAGTAGCTATCGCAAGGGCACTGGTCAACAGACCTTCCGTATTATTAGCTGATGAACCAACAGGAAATTTAGATAGAAATAAGGCAGAAGAAATTCTCGGATTGATATCAAGATTTAATCGAGAAAATAATCAAACGATCATCATGGTTACACATGATATTTTCGCAGCTGGATTTGCAGATCGAATTATTCTTTTTAGAGATGGGGTTATTGACCAAGTAATTTCCAGAAAGGATGAAGATTATGCTAAATATATGGCGAATTTCATGGCGTAATATCACACAAAATAAAAAACGCTTTCTCATTTCCATGCTTGGGATTATCCTAGGCATAGCGTTTGTAACATCTATGCTCATTGCAGATCGAACAACGAAAGATGTATTTAATTATTATGAACAAATGTATGTAGCGAATGCGGATTATTGGATTCTGAGCGATGAACAAACCTATTCTGAAGCTGCTGTTTCTCCCGTTTTTACTAGTCCAGCAGTAACCGAAACATTGCTCGCTCTTGATAAACAAGCTTTTTTTGAGCTTCCGGGTGACCAATCTTTAAGTCAAAGATCTGTACGAATTACAGGTGTAAATGATCAAAATAGTTCCTTGCTGAAACTGCCTGTTATTGAAGGAACTCTAGATAATGAAGGATTGGTTATATCTGAGGTTGTTGCAGACCTGTTAAATAAAAGGGTTGGAGACACAATAGCGTTTACTGGTTTGGGTGAAGCTAAAGTTTCAGCTATTGTTGAATATACCCAGCTGCTCGCAAGTCCGAGCGACTGGGAGGGGGCAGAACAAAAAAGCTTTCGAGTTATGGCTCCGCTTGATATGTTAAGGGAATGGACTGATATGGAAAACGAGCTTTCATATTTAAGGTTCCAAACCAATAAAGAAGGAGAGCAACTTTTTCAAACTTTCCAAGAAGAAGCGATTGATTCAAATGTCTATATACAGCCAGTTGTTGCTGATGATTTACAAAGCAACGACATCGGGGGCATTTATTCATTCTTTTATTTAATTGCAGGGTTATCCATGTTTATTAGCGGGTTCATTGTTTTTAATATGATTTATACAAGTGTTATGGAGAGGAAAAAAGAATTTGCGATAATGAAGAGTTTTGGTTACCTTCAACGCTCAGTTTCTAAACTTATTTTTGTTGAAGTAATAATACTAGCGTTAATAAGTACTGTTATTGGAGTACCATTAGGAATATGGCTCGGAGATATGTTCATGCAAACTTTGTTAGGTGTATTCGAATTTGATATGGTTTACACATTAAATTGGAAAATGCCAACGCTAATAGCAATAATTGTTGGGATTTTATTTCCTGTTCTATTCTCTTTATTTCCTATTTACAATGCGGGGAAAACCTCTGTGTTATTAACATTAAAAATGGAAAATCAAACGAATCAATCAAGAAGACAGCTTCTGTTGAGAGCTGTTGTCGGGGTTTGCCTACTATTATTTGTTATAATTGATCATCCAGTCTCATATATAGCTGTTTTTGCAGGTGTCATTTTGTTGTTTCCTTTACTGCTTTTAGGAATGAATTGGATATTTAAACCTGTTTTGAAGTTATTATTTGGGTACCCTGGCAGTCTGGCAGCCCAAGGTCTTAAGCAACAATTAAATCGAAATGCCAACACTGCGGCTGTTCTTGCTGTAGGGATAGCGGTGATATTATTATTAAGTGCTGTTATCGAATCTGCTCCTGAGGGTTATGAGAATGAAATCAGGGATACGTATGGGGGCGATTTAAGAGTTTCTTCAGAAGCACCTTGGTCTAAAGAAGATAAAGCAATATTGCAATCTTATGATGCTGTTGCCACTGTTGAACCATTAATTGAAGCAACACCAATTACATGGGAAACAATTGATAGAGAGGAAAGACAGTTTTCCATTTATGGCGTAGATAGGGAAGGACCTGCATTATTTGAGAGTTCTAATAAAGGAAAATTATATAACGAGCTGACAAAGGAACCATCTATTCTTCTTGGGGAAAGAGCATTTGATGAATGGGGCGGAAATGTAGGAGATTATATTTACATGAATACACCCGCTGGCAAACAACAACTTCGGGTCATTGACGTTGTTAAAACATCGAATTATTCTGGTTATGTCGCCTTTATGGATGAAAACTACCTTATGAATGAATTTGGCTGGGCGAATAGTTTTGATATGCTGCTAACTCTAAATGAGGGATATACCGGTGAACAATTAAGAGAACAGTTATGGCTGGATTTCAGCAATCACCTTTCAAAGGCTGAAACGGTCGAAGATGAAATAGATTCAACTACTTCAGCGTTTTCTGGCATGAATGAGTTAATTCTTACCATGCTTATTTTAATCATTGCATTAGCTAGTATTGGTACAGCAAATACTTTATTAATGAACACCTTGGAGCGCAAGAGCGAGATAGGAACAATGCGAGCGCTTGGATTTACAAAACAGCAAGTTAGAAAAATGATAATCGGAGAAGGCCTGCTTATCGGTTTGTCAGGAGTTACTGGAGGAATCATTACAGGTATGCTTTTACTTTATACCGCGAGCCAATCTGAACTTTTCCAAGGATTTATTTCTTTCCAATTGCCTTTAGGCAATATTGCACTGGCATTAATTACTGGCATATTCTTAAGTCTCCTGGCATCATGGATTTCTAGCGCGAATGCTAGTAAAGTTAATATCATAGTTTCACTTAAAGAAGGTTGAGCAATTATGTCAGTTAAATATGGAATATTAGCGTTGTTATATTTCCAAAAAAATCATGGATATGAACTAAAGATAGAGATAGAATCACTTCTCGTAACGAAAGGAAAGATTAATCCTGGCCAAATTTATACAACTCTCGATCGTTTAATCCGTGATCAGCTTGTCTCTTCCGTAGGGATGGATGACCAGGAAAGAAAACTTTATGATATAACGGAAGCTGGTATTAAGGAGTTGGAAAACTGGTTGCTGGAACCTGTATTCTATCAACCAGGCAAGGATGACTTCCACTTTAAATGGAGCTGCGCTCGAAAGGTTGGTTTTGAATATGAGAAGAAAATGCTTGATCAGCAAAAAGCAATAATCATGAGGGAAGTAATGGAGTTTACTAAATTAAAAACGGAATATCTTCTTCAGGGTGATGAAAACAGATATCTATTAATAACAGGCAAACTCCTGCATTTAGAAGCAGAACTGAATTGGATTCACCAAGTTGAAAATCGAAATAATTCTTAAGTTTTTATAAGTTCATCTGTTTGAAAGTCAATAATTTATGAGCTAGAGTTATAGAGTCAGCTTGATCTGTGTGCCTTTAGAACTGTCAGAGATTCTTATGAGTAACTGGAGTCAAGTCTACTTAATGGAACATAAATAATGTTGAAGCTTTCCTGGTTGATGAATCACTAACAATAAAGAAGAAAAACGCCTCAAAAGGAAGAAAAAATATAGGGGATATAAGTAATGTTGTTTGGAGTGATGACGGATGATAGATGAAAAAGAAGCAGCGATACAACATAACCCAAAAGGAGCAGAACGATTTGGATTAGCTCTGCTCCTTGGATTGTTCGCATTTTTGGGGCCGCTTAATATTGATATGTATTTGCCTAGTTTTCCAGGAATTGCACAGGATTTAGATACAAGTGCTACACTTGTACAATCCAGTTTAACGGCATGTTTACTTGGACTTGCGATTGGCCAAATGTTTATTGGACCAATTAGTGATGTAGCGGGAAGAAGAAAACCATTATTAATCGCTACTTCCCTGTTTGCCGTAGCCTCCGTGCTTTGTGCCTTTGCTCCTAATATTGGAATATTAATTGCAGCACGTTTCTTGCAGGGATTAACTGCTTCCGCGGGGGTCGTTCTCTCACGTGCAGTTGTAAGGGATGTTTTCAGTGGACCAGCACTAACGAAGTTCTTCTCTCTGTTAATGGTTATTAATGCTGTTGCTCCAATGCTGGCTCCCATGATTGGCGGTTTTATTCTGTCTTTTGAATCGGCTAATTGGAAAAGTATCTTTATCTTTTTAGGTTTTATTGGGGTGCTGATGGTAATCGTTGCTGCCCTTAAATTAAAGGAAACATTGCCCCCTCATAAACGGATTCCAAGTTCTCCAGGGGCTTCGCTCATGACAATGCGTGATTTATTGAAAGACCGCACCTTTATTGGATATGCTTTAGTGGTCGGTTTCATTCATGGAGGCAGTTTTGCTTATGTATCGGGTACTCCATTTGTTTATCAGGAAATCTACGGGGTATCACCTCAAGTGTTTAGTGTGTTATTTGGAATAAATGGATTGGCAATTATAACAGGAAGCTTTCTTATTGGACGTTTAAGTGGTATTATTCCAGAAAAAACACTGCTCCAAACGGCTGTCGTAACTGCACTGATGGCAACGTCCTTGCTGCTTGTCATGACCATTATCGAAGGCCCTTTAGCTTCACTGGTTATTTTAATTTTTATTTACATGATTACAATGGGAATGATTACAACAAGCACGTTTACATTAGGGATGGCAAGTCAAGGCCATCGTGCCGGAAGTGCAAGTGCTGTTTTAGGTATGCTTCCACTATTGCTTGGATCATTCTTTTCTCCACTGGCGGGTATTAAGGCATCAGCAGTTCCAATGGGGACAATATTATTTACAACATCCCTGGTTGGATTTATCGTTTTCTTTACACTTGTCAAACGACCTGAAGGAAGAAGAAAACATCCATTTGTAAAGATTTTAAAAATGAAGAGATAGGATGTATTTTAGTTAGACAGGTACTTCTGAATTAATTAAGCAACGACCTGGCATATTTAGCATGAGAAAAAATATAAAAAAAAGAAAAAATGATTCGATATAGGATCATTTTTTTTGTTCATAAATGTTAGAAAACAGGGAAGATATAGAAGGATAGGGGAGGAGTAATGAATAGAGATGAACAAGGAAGCTGCCCTGCTTTCTAATTTATTACTGTCATGATAATTTAGCAATAAAACATTTGACTTGTAGGACGTCCAATCTTATACTGGTTGTAGAACAACTGAAAGGGTTTTCCATGATGAATTTGTTGGATGTCTATAGGATAAATTAGACAAGAGTAAACGTGATAATTTATGTATTTTATAAAAAGGAAGGTGCTTTTTAAATGAGAATGGTAGATGTGATTGAAAAGAAACGGGATGGCCTTGAATTAACGAAAGAAGAAATCAACTTTGCTATTGAAGGATACACGAATGGTGACGTTCCTGATTATCAGATGTCTGCTTTACTAATGGCTATTTATTTCCAAGATATGACGACTGAAGAACGCGTAAACCTGACAAAAGCGATGGTTGAGTCTGGAGATCAAGTTGATTTATCTAAGATAGATGGTGTGAAAGTAGATAAGCATTCTACCGGTGGAGTAGGTGATACAACAACATTAATTCTTGCTCCTCTTGTTGCATCTGTAGGTGTGCCTGTTCCGAAAATGTCTGGACGCGGTCTGGGACATACGGGCGGTACGGTTGATAAACTCGAGTCCATAGAAGGATTCCAAGTTGAACTGGATTCAAAAACATTCATTGAACTTGCAAATAAAAATAAGGTTGCAGTTGTTGGCCAGAGTGGCAATTTAACTCCTGCTGATAAAAAGATATACAGCTTACGCGATGTTACCGGAACGGTGAATGCTATTCCACTAATCGCAAGCTCTATCATGAGTAAAAAAATTGCTTCTGGAACAGATGCGATTGTGCTTGACGTGAAAACTGGAAGTGGCGCATTTATGAAGACATTGGAAGACTCTAAAGAATTAGCACATGCTATGGTGCAAATTGGAAATGGCGCGGGCAGAGAAACGATTGGTGTTATTTCAGACATGAACCAGCCATTAGGTTATGCGGTTGGAAATGCGCTTGAAGTGAAGGAAGCCATTGATACGCTTAGAGGAAAAGGACCTGAAGATTTACATGATCTCTGTTTAGAGCTTGGCAGCCGTATGGTTTATCTCGGTAAGAAAGCTGACTCTATTGAAGAAGCGAAAGAGATGCTTGAAGAAGCAATTAAATCAGGTCAAGCTATTGAAACATTTAAAACGATGATTGAAGCTCAAGGTGGCGATGCTTCGATTGTTGATGCACCAGAACAACTTCCTGCAGCGTCATTGACTTTTGAAGTGGAAGCAAAAGAAGGTGGATATATTTCTGAAATCATTGCTAATGAGATTGGGATTGCAGCAAGCCTCTTAGGTGCAGGACGTATGACAAAAGAATCGGAAATCGATTTAGCAGTAGGACTTGTTTTAAATAAAAAAGTCGGTGACCAAGTAACAAAAGGAGAATCACTTGTAACAATTCATAGTAATAGTGAAGATGTATCAGAAGTGATAGAAAAAATTTATGATTCATACTCAATCTCAAAAGAAAAAGTAGAAAAAAGACCACTTATTTATGATGTAATTGATGAATAATAAGCTGATGTGGAACAACATCTATTTAAAAAGGAGTGAAAGATAATGGATCATATATTTAAACGAGTATTTTTAGTTGTTATGGACTCAGTAGGTATTGGTGAGGCTCCAGATGCAGACAAATATAATGATATAGGGGCAGATACCCTTGGGCATATTGCTGAACATATGAATGGACTTCATATGCCTAATATGGGGAAACTAGGATTAAGTAATATTCGCGAATTAAAAGGGATTGAACCTGCAGAAAAGCCGCTTGCACATTATACAAAAATGCAAGAAGCTTCTGCTGGAAAGGATACAATGACTGGTCACTGGGAAATTATGGGTCTTTATATCGACACACCATTCCGTACCTTCCCGGATGGCTTCCCAGATGAAGTTATTCAAAAACTGGAAAAAAAATCGGGACGCAAAGTCATTGCTAATAAACCAGCTTCTGGAACAGAAATTCTTGATGAACTAGGAAAAGAACATATGGAAACAGGGGCATTGATTGTTTATACATCAGCAGATTCTGTTTTGCAAATCGCTGCTCATGAAGAAATTGTTCCGCTCGAAGAATTATATGAACTCTGTGAGTATGCCCGTGAAGTATTAAATGACCCTAAGTATATGGTTGGTCGTGTGATTGCGCGTCCATTCATCGGGGAACCAGGGAATTTTGCACGGACTGCCAACCGGCATGATTATGCCTTGAAGCCTTTTGGACGCACCGTGATGAGTGAACTGAAGGATGCAAAAAAAGACGTAATTGCAATCGGTAAAATTTCTGATATCTTCGATGGTGAGGGAGTTACACAATCACTTCGAACGGTCTCCAACATGGATGGAATGGATAAACTTCTTGAGACGATGGACATGGACTTTACTGGTTTAAGCTTTTTGAATTTAGTAGATTTTGATGCGAATTATGGCCATCGCCGTAATCCGCAAGGTTATGGGGAAGCACTTGAGGCGTACGATGCAAGGCTGCCAGAAGTCTTTGGGAAATTAAGGGACGATGATTTACTTATTATCACAGCGGACCATGGTAATGACCCAGTTCATCATGGGACAGATCATACACGGGAGTATGTTCCATTGCTCGTGCATCATAAAGGGATAACAGAGGGAAAAGAATTGCCAATCTGTAAAACCTTTGCGGATATTGGTGAGACGGTCGCAGAAAACTTTCAAGTTAAAAGTCCCGAGTTTGGTAAGAGCTTTTTAAATGAAATCAAGTGAGGTGGAGAAATATGAATAAAGCTGCAATTGATAAAGCTGCAACTTTTATTGGTGGCAAATTGACAAAACTCCCTGAGATTGGTCTAATTCTTGGTTCTGGTCTTGGTGTTCTCGCAGATGAAATAGAAAATCCAGTAATGATTCCATATGGTGATATTCCAGATTTTCCTGTTTCAACTGTGGAAGGCCATGCTGGAAGACTTGTAATTGGTGAACTGGAAGAGAAAACAGTACTCGCCATGCAGGGGCGTTTTCACTATTATGAAGGATATGGTCTGGATGAAGTGACATTCCCTGTCCGTGTGATGAAACAACTTGGTATTGAAAAAGTCATTGTTACGAATGCTGCCGGCGGAGTCAATCCAGAATTTGAAGCAGGCGATTTAATGATGATTACCGACCATATTAATAATGTTGGAATTAATCCTTTAATCGGACCAAATGATGGAGATTTAGGCGTGCGTTTCCCGGATATGTCCAGCGCTTATGACCCTGCGTACCAAGAACTTATCGAACAGGTAGCAAAAGATTTAGGAATTTCTTTACAAAAAGGTGTTTATGTATGGAACAGTGGACCGAGTTACGAAACACCAGCAGAAATTCGCATGCTGCAAAAAGTGGGGGGAGATGCAGTTGGAATGTCTACGGTTCCTGAAGTGGTTGTAGCACAGCATAGTGGTATGAAGGTACTTGGTCTATCTTGTATTTCGAATATGGCTGCAGGGATTTTAGATCAGCCTTTATCACACGAGGAAGTAATTGAAACGACAGAAAAGGTAAGAGAGGATTTCCTTAAATTAGTTAAAGGAATCGTTCGCAATTTACCAGGAACGATGTAAATAGATTGTTTAAATTACATGTTGATATACAAATCCAGGTGTGTTTGTAACTGGATAGTTACCAAAGAATGATTAAATGAGGTGGAAATGATGACAAAGAATTTAGCAAAAAAAATCGATCATACATTATTGAAAGCAGATGCAGTCAAGGAACAAATTGTAACATTATGTGAGGAAGCAAAGGAACATAATTTTTATTCTGTATGTGTAAATCCAACATGGGTGGATGAAGCTTCTAAGCAGTTAGAAGGTTCGGATGTAGAAGTTTGTACAGTAATCGGTTTCCCATTAGGAGCAAATACAACAGCAACAAAAGAATTTGAAACAAAAGATGCTATCGAAAATGGTGCAACAGAAGTAGACATGGTTATAAATATTGGCCAGCTGAAAGCAAAAGATGATGGAGCTGTTGAAAAGGATATTCGCGCTGTCGTTGATGCTGCTAAAGGCAAGGCACTTGTTAAAGTAATTATTGAGGCTAGTTTGCTTACGGAAGAAGAAAAAGTACGTGCATGTGAGCTCTCTGTAAAAGCTGGTGCAGATTATGTGAAAACCTCTACAGGATTTTCTACTGGAGGAGCAACTGCAGAGGATATCAAGCTCATGCGTGAAACAGTAGGACCTGACATTGGTGTGAAAGCCTCAGGTGGTGTACGTGATAAAAAAGATGCACTCGCAATGATTGAAGCAGGTGCAAGCCGAATTGGTGCAAGCTCAGGCATCAAAATCGTTACGGAATAAATAATAGTACAACGTTAGATTTAGAAGTTTAGTGTTAGAATTCAACTAGTAATGAATATACTGCATATTCATTACTAGTATTGAACTTCTGAATATCGGTCATTACAAGACTGGGTGGGCGAGGGCATTTAGAAGGAAGTAGACACATTGAAAGAAAAATTAAATCATTTAACTGGTATGTATGATAGAGGATCAAATCTAACAAGGGAAATTCAAGCAGGTTTGATTTCGTTTTTTGCGATTGTATATATTATTGTCGTGAACGCAACAATACTTTCGGATGCAGGCATTCCAATTGAGGGTGCAGTGTGGGCGACAATTATCACGTCCATGGCTGGATGTCTTATTGTAGGATTTGGAGCGAACGTTCCATTAATACTCGTCCCAGGCATGGGTGTTAATGCAATGTTCACATATACGTTCGTCCATGCGATGGGTTTGAGCTGGCAGGAAGCATTGGCCGCTGTTTTTGTATCTGGGATTGTTTTCGTGCTTATATCATTTACTCGGCTCGCCCATGTGCTCGCTGCTTCGATTCCAAATACTCTAAAAGAGGCCATCAGTGTCGGATTGGGTTTGTTTCTTGCATTTCTTGGGTTAGAAAAGAGCCAAATCATTGTACGGGGTGAACACGCACTTCTCGCCCTTGGTGATATCGGAAGTCTGGAAGTTCTGGCATTTTTATTAACCTTTATCATCGCGTTAGGAGTATTTTTGCGTAACATACCAGGTCATTTCTTAATTACTATTTTTGCTGGAACAATGATTGCTTGGTTATTTGGCTTAATTGATACAGGCCAAATGGAAGCATCTGGTTTATCTTTATCTGATTATGCAGGTGTGTTTAATGCAATGTCTTTTGAAGGAATCATGTCCATTACATTCTGGATCGCTGTCTTCTCACTGACGATGGTTCTCGTATTTGAAAATATTGGACTCGTTAGCGGACAAATCAAACAGGCTGCACAGTCGGATGATAAGTTTGCACCAGCTATGCGTTCTGTTTCTGTCTCAGCGATGCTGAGCGGTCTATTTGGTTCAAGCCCAACAGTTTCGACGGTTGAAGGGGCTGCTGGAATTGCCGCAGGAGGAAGAACAGGTATCACATCGATTGTGACAGGTTTGCTGTTTTTAGCAGCATCTCTTTTCATACCATTGATTAAACTAATTCCTGGAAGTGCTATCTCACCAATATTAATTATTATTGGTGGACTTATGGTGCTAAATATTAAAAACATTAACTTTAATGATTTGTCGGAAGCTTTTCCAGCATTTTTGATTATTACAATGATTCCATTTACATACAGTATTGCAGATGGAATGGCTTTTGGCTTCATTGCTTATCCATTAGCTAAGCTTGCAGTCGGCAAAGCGAAAGAAGTATCCATGCCACTCTATATTATTGCTTTATTGTTTCTCATTAACTTTTTATTACAGGCAATTTAATTAAAATGGGGAAAGAGGGTTCAAGTATACCGAATCTATCCTCTTTCTTTGTTTTAGTTATCGAAATTCATTCATTGTATTGTAAGCGTTTTGACCATGTTATACAATATAAAATGGAAAGGGGAGGGCCTTTTGAAAACTCATTATCAGAAACCACGCTATTTAATCGTTATAGAAGAGATTCGGGAAAAAATAAATAATGGAGAACTGCAGTCTGGAGAACGGTTGCCTTCAGAAACTTCTCTAGCAAAAGGACTAGGTGTATCGAGAAATACACTCAGAGAAGCACTGAGGATTTTAGAAGAAGAGAATATTATTATCCGCAAACATGGGATTGGTACCTTTGTTAATAGGAAACCTGTTTTCCAAGGTGGTATAGAGGAATTATTTAGTATAACAGAATTAATTGAAAGAGAAGGAAAGGAACCTGGAACAGAAATATTGTTTACAGGTTATGTAGAACCGCACCAGGATGATATCAAGGAGCTGGAGTTAAAGGAAGATGAACAGGTTTTCCTAGTAAAGCGTGTTCGAACTGCTGGAGATACACCATTAGTTTATTGTATCGATAAAGTTCCAGACAGTATTCTTCAAAAAGGATATAAACTAAGAGAAGAATCTATTTTTAATTCACTAGAGGATGCAGGTATAGTAATTCACCATGCTGAGTCTCAGATTAGTACGATATCCTATCATAATGAGATATCAAAAATTATGAACTGTGATCATCATAGCCCGCTTCTAGTATTGCGACAAGTTCATTTTGATGATTCAAATCGCCCAGTGCTCTACTCAATTAATTATTTTCGTTCCGATCAAATTACGTTTAACGTACTGAGAAGAAGAGTATTTTAATAGTATTGCTAGTTAATCCCATTACTGTAAGTTCTTATTCATTATTTTATATGGAATCTAAAAAAATATAAAAAGGCACTTGACCTGTAGGACGTCTGACCTTATAATGTTTATAGAAACAATGTAAACCTTTTCACATTGTTTGGTTAACATGACGTTCAAAAGCCAGATAATTTTCTGCTTCCAGAATTCTGGAAGCAAAAATTTAAGTTCTACTTGTAGGACGTCCAATCATCTACAGATAAATGAAAATAGTTAGAATTAAATTATTTTCTTAATGTAAGCTGTTTCACGAAAACAGCAAAATAAAGGAGGAAAAATAATGGATATTATCCTAGGCATTTTAGGGATAGCCGTCATCTTAGGTTTAGCATATATTTTTTCCAACGATAAGAAAAATATCAACTTTAAAGGTATTGGAATTATGCTTCTCCTGCAGCTTGTTATTACATGGTTTATGTTTTCAACAGAAATTGGGGCTAAGATTATCAATGGCATATCTGCTGTTTTTAATAAATTGATTGAATTTGGACAAGAAGGTATAGGCTTTGTTCTTGGTGGATTCGAAATTCAAGAAGGTGGCGTTTTCTTCTTTAATGTACTTTTACTAATCATTTTCTTTGCCACACTTCTATCTGTTTTAAACTATTTAAAGATCTTGCCAACCATTATTAAATGGGTAGGTGGCTTAGTTTCTAAAATCACCGGGATTCCTAAAATCGAATCTTTTAATGGTGTAAACAGTATCTTCTTTGGACAATCTGAGGCATTGCTGGCGATTAAAGCGCAATTTCACCATTTAAACAGTAATCGACTTTATATGGTTAGTGCTTCTGCGATGAGTTCTGTATCGGCTTCCATTATTGGAGCATATATTCAAATCCTCCCGGCAGAATATATCCTTGTTGCATTGCCGTTAAATATGTTTGGTGCTTTGATGATTTCATCTATTATTGCTCCAATCAATGTAAAGAAAGAAGAAGACATAGTTGATGTTCAAGATGTTACGACAGATAAGAGTATTTTCGAAGCGATGGGAAATGGAGCGCTTGATGGTGGAAAAATCGCTCTAATCGTTGCAGCCAACCTTATGGCATTTATTGCAGCCTTAGGACTGGTTAACTGGATAATTGAATCCATTCTGGCAGGTGTTACGCTGCAGCAGATTCTGGGATATGTCCTTGCACCGCTTTCCTTCTTAATGGGAATTGCACCTGGTGAAATTATTGAAGCAGGCTCTATTATGGGAACAAAGATTGTAACGAACGAATTCGTAGCTATGCTGGAATTCCAGCCATTAATGGAAACAATGTCTGAGAAAACGATTGGTATTGTAACAGTCTTCCTGACAAGCTTTGCTAACTTCTCTTCTATTGGTATCATTGCTGGAACAGTTAAAGGTATTGATGGAGAGAAAGCGAGTGTCGTTTCCGGATTCGGTATGAAACTTCTATTTGGTTCTATTCTTGTATCGATTCTATCCGCAACGATTGCTGGTTTGTTCCTGTAAAAGCAAAAGCGAAAGCATATTGTAAAATACCTAATTAATAATTATAAATATAGATAATAGTATGATGTTAAAAAAGCCTGATAATGTCAGGCTTTTTTTAATTAGAATAATACACCAGGCTTAACAGATATGTTAACGTAATCCTTATTATGATAAAATTATGCTTAGTTAATAAAGGGGGGGTAAATTGCCACAACCAGACCTGTTTTAGAATTTTGGAACAGATTCGCAGATATTCCAAGAGTGGTGTACGAAACTGCGGAACCAGTATTTTAAACTAAGAATGGTTATGGTGGCATGGTGATAATGAAAAACGTTAAAAGATAATGAAAGAAAGTGTAATTTTAGATAAAAAATAAATAGTAATGTCACTAAACAGACAGGGGGAAATGAATGGGAAATTCATTTAAGGCAATGATTTTTGGCTATTTGCTGCCGCTATCTATAGCAGGGATGGTAGCTTTTATTCCGGACTATGACGGGCAGTACATAAAATGGATTGTTATGATTTTTATTATACTGTTGGGAATGCCGATTGTATTAACAATTCGTTTCCCTAAAAACAAGGAGAAAGCTTATAAGCTGACAATGACATATCAATTATACGCATTCATCTTCTTTTTTACTTTTCCCCTGCTGAAGGTGTTAAAAGGAAACATTATTTTTCAATTGCTGTTAATCGGTTTATTTATTGGGGTTTACTTTTTGGCAAGGTTTGATCAGCGAACGGAAGTACCAATTGTTTTCCCGGGTGTTGATAAAAAGATAAAAAAAATTGCATATATATATTATGCGATTCCGGTCTTGCTTACCGTTTTAAGCTTGGGCGGAGGAGATTATGTCGTAATAAATAGGGCGTTTTTAAATTATGGTGCTGGATTCATGATGCCTTACATTGCAATCGTACTCTATCTGTGGTCGTGCTGGCTCTTTTTCTTTGTCTGTTCCTTCGCATATAAATCGCATGTGAAAGAGGGATATTTGGAGAAATAAAATACATATGCAATAAATATAGTGAAAACATGGAGAAGTGTTATGTGAAGCTTGTTCCCTCCATATCTAGTCTAATTAAGCAAAATTACCCAAAGCAGTTAGAAGTCTTTTCGAAAAAGGAGACTTCCAGCTGTTTTTTATTTTCCAAATAAGGTTTATTATCTCTATATATGAGTACTTAAAAGAGCTTGCTTCAACGTATGAAATAATATGTTTTTATACGAAGTGGTAAAAGTTAGGATTCATATCAAGATTAATAGACGAGCAAATAAAAACTGTTTGTAATCAATGTCAGGAAGGGATGGAAAAGTAAGTGAAAAAATTGTTTTACTTCATTATTATCATTACTATATTTACATTTTTACTTGCAGGTTGCGGCGAAGAAAATAATGAAACTGCTGGCGACAATAACACGAATAACACGAGTAAAGAAAAAGCAAAAGAACCAGCAGCTCAATACGAGGAAGTTACAACATTTGCATTGAAAGGTCCGGTTACAACATTGAACTTTAACCTCGATGAAGACGGGGATACGTTGCTGTGGGGAGAAAATGACGGTGGTTTCGGGGATGCATTAAGACGAAATGTCTGGGTTGATGACGAAGTGAAAAGTCTGGATTTCGAGTTGTTTAATCAATTTTCTTTTTTAACACCAACAGGTTACATTATCAGTAAGGAAAATAATCCTAATGCTCCTGAGGGAGAAAAATATTCAATTATTGAATACAATCCGAGTACAGAAGAGGTAGAGAAATACCCTGCAAAAAATAGTTTTGATGATATCCTTCTGCCTGGTAAAGGTACATATTTACAAGAACCAAAGATTTATGTTCATACAGATACAAACCCAAATATAGAGAAAGAAAATGGTACATATATCTGGGATGTTGAAAAGAATGAATTTATCGTGTTAAGTTTTATTGACGACATAAAAGAAGAAGTTGGAGAAATAACGAGCTATGCTAATTTACTATTAAACAAGGATGCCTCCAAGGTGTATGGAAGTGTGTTGGAGGAAGGGATCTTCTCGTATGATGTGAAATCTGGCACAACAGAAAGATTGCTTGCTTCTACGAATATTTTACCTCAATCAGACAAGGATGCCTCCAAGGTGTATGGAAGTGTGTTGGAGGAAGGGATCTTCTCGTATGATGTGAAATCTGGCACAACAGAAAGATTGCTTGCTTCTACGAATATTTTACCTCAATCAGATGTTTCCCCAGTACTAAGTGAGGATGAAAAATACATGATTTATGGTGAAGTTGATCCCGAAGCATCGGAAGTTATTTACGCTTACAAAGCTTTGAACTTGGAAACAGACGAGACAATTGAGCTGGGAGACGGAAAGGACGTCATCGCGCTAACAGATGGAAATGTCATTATCATTGATAAAAGTGAGGTAACGCTGTTTGACTTCGATACCGGTAAATTGGAAACAATCCATACGATTGAACTGGAAGAGAATCAGAAAATGAATAACTTAACAGTGAGCCTGGATGGAAGCACGATTGCGTATGGTTATGAAACAGAAGGCGAAGATGATGAAGAGGATACGTACCATATGAGTATTTTACGAAAAAACTAAGATACAGATTGTAAAGAGAGAGACTGGATATATTCAGGTCTCTCCTTTTTGTTTATTTAAAATGCTGCAGAGTAATTATTATACAGGTCTGACGAGAATCTCATTTACATTCACATAATCTGGCTGGGTTACCGCATAAACGACCGCGCGAGCAATATCAGCAGGAACAAGTTTTTTCCTGCCATTATCAAAAGGACTTTCCGAACTTAATGGTGTTTCCACCATACCTGGGGAAATACTGGTCACGCGTACACCGGTTTTGGCAAGTTCCTTTTCCAGTCCAGTGGAAATTGCACGCACAGCAAATTTCGTTGCACAGTACACAGTTAGTCGCTCTGTAACTTCAAATCCTGAATCGGAAGCAATATTAACAATGTGGCCGCTTCCTCTTTCCTTCATCTCAGGTAAAACAGAATGAATTCCGTAAAGAACTCCTTTAATATTAATATCAATCATCTGTTCCCAGTTTGTGACGTCTCCCTCTGAAACTCTGCTCGAACCCATTTTCCCGGCATTATTAACATATATATCTACACTCCCAAATGCTTGTTTTGCGCGTTTCGCGAGTGAGTCAACATCCTTTTGATTTGTTACGTCAGTTTTAATACGCAGTGTCTTTTCCTGCTGATTAATTTCATTTGCTATTTCTGTAAGTTTAGCTTCATTTCTTGCGGCAAGCACTACATTTGCCCCTGCCCCGGCCAGTTCTTTTGCAATTGCAGTTCCAATTCCACTGCTTGCCCCTGTTACGATTGCTGTTTTTCCCTCTAATTGTTTTGCCACAAAATTTGCCTCCTAATATTTAAAACGGATTTATATTAATATTGAAAATAATTCATACAAAATACAATGTTATCATGACACCATACCTGATTCAAAAATAAACACTTAGCTTTTAGAAATACGATAAACGCGTATATAGTGAACAGAAGCGATTCATTAACGTGATTTGGTATTTTGAAATATCCGGTTTGTACAGGCAGTGAAGTCTTTTCAACCCTCGTTTGAACCAGTTTATCATTCGAGTAAAGTTCATTAATGAAACTTTCAAGTATGAGTTTTGGTCATAAAAAAAGTAATCTGGGAACGTGGAAGATTGAAGGTTACTTTTGTGGAATAATAAAGCTAAACAGTCTGGTTAAATCAATAAATCACTTTTTCATAGCGAAACAAACGCAAATTACTGTTGAAAAAAAGTGGTTCCGTTCATAAACAAATATGAACAGAACCACTTAAACTTCGTATGGAGCAGATATGCACTTGCAAATCTGATGGAATTACTTTATAAAGAATGAAGCAATCTTAGTTTCTTGATGCTAAAAACTTTTCGGTTGAAGTAACTTCACAGTACATACTTTCAAGAGCGCCGACAAATGCATAATGAACCTGTTCAGCAGGCACATCTTTACCGTCATAGGATAGATCTCTTGTAGCACATGCATCTTCAATAAGCAGCGTATTATAACCTAAATCTACTGCAGCTCTTACTGTTGCATCAATACACATATGTGTCATCATACCTACAACAATAACGTCGGTTACTCCCTTTTCTTTTAATTTGCTTTCTAAATCAGTTTTTAAAAAGCTATTAGGGAAATTCTTAACGATAAGATTTTCATTTTCCAAAGGCTGAACAGTTTCATGTATCTCAGCACCCTCAGTATCTGGAAGGAAGAATCCTAGTGCTGGATCTGCTGCGATATGTTGAACATGGAAAATATTATCCTTGTTATTTTTTCTAAACCAATCAATAACTTTAGCTGCATTAGCTGCTGCTTTATCGGGATTGACTAGTTCCATTCTTCCGTTCTCGAAATAGTCATTTTGAATATCAATAACAATTAAAGCTGTACTCATTCTTATCACCTCATATTATTTTCTGTTACAATATAATGATAAATGATATATTGAAATACATCGATACGCTGGTGAAACACTTTTACAGTAAATCATTTCATCGTGAAAGGAATTTATTATGGAACTGGATAATATTGATTTTCAAATACTTCGGATATTAAATGAAAACTCCCGTATTCAATGGAAAGATTTAGGAAAACAAATTCATATGACGGGACAGGCTGTGGGAAACCGGATTAAAAAACTTGAGGATAATGGAGTCATTAAAGCATATTCTCTTATTGTAGACGAAATGAAAATAGGACTTACTTATACGGCTTTTATTATTATTTATATGAAAACAGCAAACCATGATCCCTTTTTACATTGTATAAAAGAACAAAAAGAAGTGGTGGAGGCACACCGTGTTTCAGGAGAAGGATGCTATCATCTAAAAGTAAAGGTTCATTCACAAGAACAACTGAATCTTTTTCTGAATGAAATTCTGGATTATGGAAATTATTCTTTGTATCTTTCTATAAAAGAGGTAAAACAAAATAATCCATTGAATGCAACATGATGCATGCTTGTCTTGAAGAAATGGAAAGAGTTCGAAGGCAAAGCTTTATAAAAAACCCGGGATGAAAATAATTTCTCCCGGGTTTTGCTTTTGTAATTTTAACTTGTACTTATTGAAGTTTCACTTTATCGCAGGTTAAGTGGCAATAAAACCCCCACTTCAAAAATAGAGAAGAAATGAATATTTTAGGTGGGGCTTAACTGCCACTAATCGCCCGATTGGTTCAACTAACAATAAGTGAGAGAGGTGCAAAGACTCCCACTTATTGAAGTTTCACTTTATCAATAAGGCTGATTATGCTCCCCCCACTGACACATTTCTTGAATAATCGGCCAGAGTGTCTGCCCTTTTTCAGTAAGACTGTATTCAACCTTGGGTGGAATTTGTGGATATTCCTCGCGATGAACAACACCATCCTTTACCAATTCTTTCAGTGTTGTGCTAAGTGTTTTATAAGTTATTTTGCCTAACATCCGCTGCAGTTCATTATAACGTACTGCACCGTTCCTTGATAGGTGATAAATAATTTGCAGTTTCCATTTTCCATTTATTATGGAAAGCGTGTATCCAAAAGCAGGTTCTTGGTTGTCAGGAGCATTAATTTTATTTGTATTCATGTTTATACTATCCTCCTAGATAGTATGCGTTAAAAAAGTGCATACTTGTTACTCGTATTATATGAACTATATAATACATTTAGATTCAAGTAAAGGTTTGCTTCAAAACACACTCTATTTTCACTTTGTAAGTGAAGAGGAAGTGTTATGAGGCATGGTTGGAGGAATGATTACGTGCTAAAACAAAACTATCAAGACCAAATAGAGAAATTACTTCAAAAAATGGAAGAAACGGATGCTGTTATCATTGGCGGTGCGGCGGGAATGTCTGCTGCTTCTGGTTATAACTGGTATGAGATGGACGAAACCTTTCTAAAGTACTTTGGAAAATTTGCCGAGAAATATGGGATTAAGAGTACCTTTTTTGGCTTCTATCATCCCTTTGAGACAAGGGAGGAGCGCTGGGCTTATATAACTGCATTAATCAAGTTTGTATATGACATGGAGGCTGGTCAGACATATCTTGATTTAAAGCAACTGCTCAAGGATAAAGACTATTTCGTACTGACAACGAATCAAGACGCACAATTCTCCAAGATTTTCCCGGAAGAGAAAGTATCACCAATTCAAGGTGATTGGCGGTACTTTCAATGTTCTGATCGTTGTCATGATCAGATTTATCATAATCAAGTGCTGGTTGAGAACATGTATAAGAACATTGAAGGGACGAAAATCCCTGCAGAATTGATTCCCGTATGTCCAATGTGCGGGAAGGATATGGAACCTTGGGTCCGTTCCCGTGTATTTTTGGAAGGAAGCGATTTTAGAAACGAATTAGTTAAGTTTCAAATGTTTCTTATGAAAAACAAATATAAAAAAGTTCTATTTTTGGAATTAGGTGTGGGAACAATGACGCCAATGTTTATTAAAGAGCCCTTTTGGGAGCTGACCGAAACACTGCCCCATGCTTACTACATTAGTATAAATCCTAAAGATGCTGTCGTTCCTGGCAAGATAGAGAAAAAAGGACTTGCAATTAATGAAGATATTGCTCGTGTACTTCGAGATGCTCTGACCCTGAAAGAAAATGAAGAGATGAGCTCATAGCAAAGCTGTGCAATAGGGAAAAGACCAGTTTAAGAGAGAAAGTATATTAGCGGGAATTTGAACTTTTGGTTCGTCGCTTGACCCAATTAGATAATTATTAAAAGCAGAGTGATTATTGACATTCGAACACGTGCACTATCTTGCTGGATAGTATGTGTCCAGAAAGTGCATACTTGTTTATTTGTTTATACCATCTAATATGTATTTAGAACTATAAACGAATATTCAGGGTTAAGAAATATTATTGTTTTAAGAAGGTATATCGTTCAGGGATATGCTTGAGATTTTGGCATTTCTCTGGCGCGAATCAAATTACTAGGAGGAAAAGATAGAGATGTATTCACAACAATATCAAGACAATATAAACATATTAAAGGAGAAAATAGAAGAGGCTGAAGTCGTTATAGTTGGCGGTGCTGCTGGAATGTCCGCTGCAGCCGGCTATAATTGGTATCGAGACGATGAAATGTTTCGCAAGTACTTTGATGCTTTTGCAAAGGGATATGGGATTGACAGTATATTTGGAGGATTTTACCATAAGTTTCGGACAGAAGAAGAGCGCTGGGCGTATCTTGCTACATTAATCAGCTTTGTAGCGGAAGTTCCCGTCGGCCAGCCCTACAAGGATCTAGATGAAATTATAGAAGGTAAAGAATATTTTATCCTTACGACAAATCAAGACACGCAATTTCTACAAGTCTTTCCTGAAGAAAAGGTCAGTGCGATTCAAGGGAACTGGACATCTATTCAATGTTCTGGTCCATGTCACGACAAAGTCTATCCATTTGTGGAACAAGCAAACGAAATGCGCGACCATATGGAAGGTACAAAGGTTCCAGCTAGCATGGTGCCCAAATGCCCTGTTTGTGGAGGACCTATGGAACTATGGGTACGTTCTTTTGTGTTCCTTGAAGGAGAAAAATATAAAAGCGAAATTAATAAATATCGTAAATACCTTTTAGAAAATCAAAATAAAAAAGTTCTTTTCTTAGAACTCGGTGTTGGTCAAATGACCCCAATGTTTATCAAAGAACCTTTCTGGAATATGACATACCAATGGGCTGATGCGTACTACATTACCATTAATCCTAAGGATGCACTCATGCCTAAAGAGCTGGAGGGTACAGGCACTGCAATTCATGAAGATATTGCACAAGTACTGAAAGATGTATTAACGGAAATGAATAGAGAAAAGAAACAAAGTGGCGTACTTTAATAGGATGGGGGTAAATTAATAATATGAACGAGCAATATGAAGAAGTAATTACAAAAATTAAAGAAGCTGACGCGGTTGTTGTTGGAGCAAGCAACGGTTTGTCCATTTCAGAAGGTATTCATATTTTTGCTGAAAACAAGGATTTTATAGAAAAGTTTGGTGATTTTCGTGATAAATACGGCTTTCGAAGTATCATCCAAGGGTGCTTTTATCCATTCCCTGCAGAGGAAGAAAAATGGGCTTTCTTCAGCCGGATGTATGACTACTTTTTATACAATGGAGAAGCGAGTCCGGTTATGAAGCATCTTTATGAGCTTGTACAAGATGAAGACTTTTTTGTAGTAACATCCAATATAGATGATCATTTTAGACAAGCCGGATTCCCGGAGGATCGTCTCTTTGAAATAGAAGGAAACAGCAGAAATCTGCAATGCAGAAATGCTTGCCATAATAAGATTTATCCAGGAGATGATATACTAAGCGAGATGGCCCGTGCCCAAGAAAACGGAAAAGTGCCTGCAGAACTTATCCCGGAATGTCCAGCGTGTGGCGGCCCAATGCAGGTTCATCTAGAAATAGATAGAAACTTCTTAAAAGGAGAAGCTTGGCAAACAAGTTTTCAGGCCTATCGGGACTTTATAGAAAAAGCACATAGTAAAAAACTTGTTCTTCTTGAATTAGGAGTTGGTGCAAGAAACCAATTAATTAAAGCGCCATTCATGGATATAACGTATGCTGAAAAAAACGCTGCTTACATTACCCTAAATAAAGGTGAACTTTATATCCCTGAAGAAATTGCTGCGAAATCTATCGGTGTCAATGGAGACACTGCGGAAGTATTACAGCGATTAGCACAGTTAAAATAAGTAAGTGATGTCTTTTTTCGCAGGGAAGGAGAAAATAAGAATGTTTCTAGCTAATGTACTGGAAATCCCTGAATATCTGCCAATTAAAAATAAGTACGAATACTTTCTAAACTACATGGATCAGCATGTGGAATTTTGGCTGCCAGAAAGTGAGATTCATACGAAAAGTCATTGTGCTCGTGTGCTGATGCATGCACTTATTATTGGTCACAAGAAAGGCTTAAGTGAGACGGAGATGGATGCATTGGGTATGGCGGCAATTTTCCATGATTCCCGCCGCCTTGATGACGGGCTTGATGTAGGACATGGAAAGCGAGCTGCAGCGTATTATAAAGCATACTGCGGTGAGTCGGATTTGCCTTATGATATATCGACTTACTACATTACTTATTATCATGACAGAGACGATACATTAGGTTTGTCAGAAATTAGGAAATCCCAAACGCTGGGCGAACAGACTGTATTGCTCTATCAGATTTTTAAAGATGCCGATGCTTTGGATCGTTTTCGTTTAGGACCTGACGCTTTAGATGAAAGATTTCATCGCACCGAAGAAGCAAAAAAACTTGTAGATTTTGTGAGAAATCTCTACCATAAAAGTAATGAAATAAATTTGTAACTAATCGCCCGATTGGTTTAACTAACAATCAGTGGGAGAAAAGCAACCCCCTCCCTCTGATTGAAGTTTCACTTTATAAACAAAATAAATTTTAAAAAAGATCCAAGCAGATAGTGAGCTTAGGAGGAAATTGGATGAACAACTATATGGATGACAGCTACGCACTTCATACAGATCTATACCAAATCAATATGGCAGAAGCGTATTGGGAGGATAATATTCATAACAAAAATGCTGTATTCGAATTGTATTTTCGAAAACTGCCATTTGGAAACGGCTATGCGATATTTGCAGGGCTGGAACGGATTATTGATTACCTCCAGTCGTTTCATTTCTCTGACAGTGATTTGGAGTATTTGAAAGAGATAGGGTTTCAAGAAGACTATCTTGACTATTTACGAACAGTCCGTTTTACAGGAAATGTCCGGGCTATGAAAGAAGGAGAAGTTGTATTTGGCAATGAAGCAATTCTTCGTATTGAAGCACCGTTAGTCGAAGCGCAGCTCATTGAAACGGCTTTGTTAAATATCGTGAATTATCAAACCCTTATTGCTACAAAAGCCTCACGAATTAAACAGGTGGTAGGTGACCAGCCTGCATCAGAATTTGGTACGAGACGGGCACATGAATTTGATGCCGCATTATGGGGTACAAGAGCAGCTTATATTGGCGGGTTCTCTAGTACAAGCAATGTTCGAGCAGGGAAAAAATTTGGAATTCCGGTTTCTGGAACACATGCCCATTCCTTTGTTCAGGCGTATCAAGATGAATATACTGCTTTCCATAAATATGCAAAACGTCATAAAGATTGTGTCTTCTTAGTGGATACCTATGACACATTACGGTCAGGTGTTCCGACGGCAATAAAAGTAGCGAAAGAACTGGGAGACAGCATCAACTTTATCGGAATTCGGTTAGATAGTGGAGATCTGGCTTACCTTTCCAAAAGGGCAAGACAAATGTTAGATGAAGCAGGCTTTACAGATGCTAAGATTATCGCTTCCAATGATCTTGACGAATACACCATTATGAACTTAAACGCCCAAGGAGCGAAAATTGATGCATGGGGAATTGGAACAAAAGCTATTACAGCCTTTGACCAGCCAGCTTTAGGTGCTGTGTACAAATTGGTTTCTATTGAGGGAGAAGATGGAGAAATGAAAGATACAATCAAAATTTCCTCAAGTCCTGAAAAAGTTACCACACCAGGAATGAAGAAGGTATATCGGATTATCAATAACCTTACAGAGAAAGCAGAAGGTGATTATATTGCCTTAAGCTTTGAGGAGCCTCAAAAAGAAGAGAAGCTTCATATGTTTCATCCTGTGCATACGTACATTGGAAGTTTTGTCACCAATTTTACTGCGAAAGATTTGCATGCGGATATTTTTACAAATGGAAAACTTGTATATGAATTGCCGACGCTTCAGGATATTCAGTCCTATGCCAAGGAACAATTAAACCTATTGTGGGAGGAATACCAGCGTTCGCTAAATCCGGCAGAATATCCGGTAGATTTAAGTCAGGCTTGTTGGGATAACAAGATGAAAAATATAGAAGAAGCAAAACATAAAATTAAGAATCTGTAACCTTACTAACCTTAATCCATGGGACCGCGAGAGACTTCACGGTTCCTCTATGGGTTGTTAGTTGGAATTCAGTTTATCTCCGCTGCATTCTACTTTGCTTAGGCGGGGCTTAATTGTGGCTAATTTTGTTTTTATTTACCAATAAAGGGGTTAGATTCTAATGGCGAAGGAAGCTTTATTAATTGTTGATATGAGTAATGACTTTGTAGCGGACCAAGGAACATTGACAGCAGGTAAACCAGCGCAAGAAATAGTTCCTTATATTAAAGAGCTGGCAACAAAATTTCTAGAACAAGGGGAATTGGTTGTTGTATCAATGGATGCACATCAGCCAAATGACCCGCACTTCGACTTATGGCCACCTCATAATATTGTTGGCACAGAAGGACAGCAGCTTTATGGAGACCTGTATGATTGGTATCTAGTAAATAAGGATAATAAAAATGTTGTTTATTCGCCCAAGACAAACTATAATGCATTCTTTAAAACAGGCTTAGCCGAAACCCTAAGAAATTCAGGAGTGGAAAAGGTTCATACTGTTGGAGTGACTACAGACATCTGTGACTTTTTAACGGTTTCAGGGGCGGATGCGGAAGGATTTAAAACAGCCATTCACAAACAAGGTATAGCAACATTTACCGATCTGGGGGAAACAATGGTGAACCACATGGTACGTTGTTTCCATACAGAGGTTATTGAATAAACACGAAAGAAATTAGGCGGTGAAAAAACATGATTGACTTGTTGCCAAGAATTAATGAATTAGCAAAGAAACAGCGTGAAGATGGTTTGACAAATGCTGAGAAAGTTGAGCAACAGGCACTTCGAGAAGATTATTTACGTGTCATTCGCGGCCAAGTACTTCATACCTTCTCGGGAATGAAAGTAGTGGATCCGCTTTTTAATGATGTAACACCTCAAAAAGTCCGTAAATTAAAGACAAAAGATGAAATTCAGGTTTAATAGAATAGGAGAATAATCAACATGAAAGAAGCAGCTAAAGGCATGCGCGTAGTTGTTGGAATGTCAGGCGGAGTCGATTCTTCTGTTGCTGCGATGCTTTTGAAAGAGCAAGGATATGATGTAATCGGAATATTTATGAAGAATTGGGATGATACAGACGAATTTGGTGTTTGTACTGCAACTGAGGATTACGAGGATGTGATCCGTGTTTGCAATCAATTAGATATTCCATATTATGCAGTAAATTTTGAACAGCAGTATTGGGATAACGTGTTCACTTATTTCTTAGATGAATACAAAATAGGCAGAACACCGAACCCTGATGTGATATGCAATAAAGAAATCAAATTTAAAGCATTTTTAGATCATGCCTTGAGTTTGGGAGCCGAGTATGTGGCAACAGGGCATTATGCACGTGTTGTCAAAGAAAACGGAGAAGTTCATATGTTAAGAGGAAGAGATGGGAGCAAAGATCAGACATACTTCCTCAATCAATTGACAGAAGAACAGTTAAGTAAAGTATTATTTCCGATTGGTGATATGGAAAAATCAAAAGTTAGGGAAATAGCTGTGAACGCTAATTTAGCTACTGCATCCAAAAAGGACAGTACAGGTATTTGCTTTATTGGCGAACGGAATTTTAAAGAATTCTTGAGTGGGTATTTGCCTGCCCAAAAAGGAAACATGGAAACATTTGATGGTAAAGTTGTCGGACAGCACGACGGATTAATGTACTATACAATTGGACAACGACGCGGCTTGGGGATAGGTGGAGATGGTGAGCCTTGGTTTGTAATTGGAAAGGATATGGATAGGAATGTTCTTTACGTTGGTCAAGGCTTCGACCATGAATTGCTCTATTCGGACAGCATTATTTCTAATCAAGTAAGCTGGATTTCGAAAAAAGATATGCCGGCTACGTTTGAATGTACTGCAAAATTCCGTTACCGCCAGGAAGATAATAAAGTGACGGTAGAACGATTGAATGAATCCGAAGTGAAAGTTATTTTCCATGAACCGATTCGTGCGATAGCTCCAGGACAAGCAGTTGTTTTCTATCAAGGAGACGAATGCCTTGGAGGAGGAACGATAGATCAAGTATACCGGAAAGACAAACAGTTAACATATGTAGGCTAGAGAAGAAATGAAGTATCTTGATTTTAAGTGGTGGTAACCAGGCTAGTGGAAACACTACGCCATCTAACAGTCATTAAAGGGATAAAGAGCAGATTATTATAAAGGAAGAGTGAGAGTTACATGTGTCAGTCTAAAGAAACGATGAAGCTTTCTGAAGAAGAAAGAAATCAAATAATGTCATTGCTTGAAAAGTATTCTAAAGCAGAAATTGAAATGGCTTTACGTCAACTAAGTAAAAATAAAGCAATAAAATAGAAATTGTTGAAAATCAAGGGGGATGAAACATTGCATACAGATATATCTATATTTCTTGCTTTTGGTGCAGGTGCCCTAACTTTTATATCGCCCTGTGTATTCCCGCTATACCCGGCATTCTTGTCCTACATTACTGGACTAAGCGTATCTGATATACAAGCTGGTAAATTGAAAGGGCAGCGAAAGGCGATTTTCCACACTATTTTCTTTCTGTTAGGATTTTCAATCATTTATTTAGTGTTAGGACTGGGTGCAAGTGGAAGTGCATCATTTATTGAAACCTGGTATATGCAATATGGTGATTTGATTCGGCAAATTGGAGCTGTTTTAATCATATTTTTTGGGCTGGTAACAATTGGATTCATTCAGCCCACGTTTTTAATGAAAGACCATAAGTTGAATATTCAAGGTAAACCAGCCGGCTATTTTGGCTCCGTAATCATTGGTTTAGCTTTTGCGATAGGCTGGACGCCTTGTATGGGACCGATATTAGCAGCTACTCTAGCACTTATTGGGGCAAATCCATCTCAAGGCATCTGGTATATGTCTTCGTATATCTTAGGGTTTAGCATTCCATTCTTTTTAATGGCATTTTTTATTACAAAATTCAATTGGTTAAAGAAATTTACTGGTGCCTTCATGAAAGTAGGCGGCAGTGTAATGATTTTAATGGGTATTATTTTGTTCTTTGATAAATTTTCAATCTTTAATGGGTTATTAGCACCAATTTTTGGTGACTTTCAGGGGTTTTAAAATTCAGATGAAAGTTGAATAAACAAAACGTTCCAAGTTAAAAAATAGACTAAATAGTATATTTCGAAAACACCAATCCTCCACTTTATAAAAGAAACAGGATTGGTGTTTTTATTCTTATATTACTTGCGCAGCATGCGCAGTTCTTTACGTGCATCATCTGAAAGCGAACCACCGATATCCATTAATTCAACGATATCTTTAAAGGCTCTCTCAGGAATTGCCAAATCAGCTAGTTCTTCTTGTGTGAAGCCCAGGTTGATTTCGGTTTCTCTGCCTTCTTTTAATTTCAAAACAAAATCGGGTTCTGTTACAAAAGGGGTTGAGGCACCAACCATATCGGCGAAGTCTAGAGCCTCCAGTGCTTTTTCTGGCGAGTTAATGCCGCCGGTTGCCATGACTGGAATGCGACCAGCAATATGGTCGTATACCACTTGATTCATAGATTTGCCTTTAAACTTTCCTTGACGAATCGTTTGTTTATAAATATTTTTCCCCCAGCTTGCAGTTGCTAAGTATTGAATTTTGGCGACTTCCATCGCGCGTTCCATGAAATAAAGAAAATCTTCTGCACTGTAGCCAATTTCATTGCCGCGTGTTTCTTCAGGAGTACCTCTAAACCCAAGAATAAAATCGGCGGGTGCTTCTTCATCAATAACTTTCTGAACGGCCTGCAATACTTCAATACCGAAACGGGAACGATTTTCAATAGTCTGGGTACCATATTCATCGTCACGCTGATTGGAGAATGTGGAGAGGAAAGTTTGGATTAAGAGGCGCTGAGCACTTGAAATTTCGACCCCATCAAATCCTGCTTTTATTGCCCGTCTCGTTGCATCGGCATATTGAATAATCACATGCTCAATTTTACGCTTGCTCATTGCTAGAACAGTATGCTCAACAGGGCTTTTTAGCTTCATTTCACTAGGACCATAAACAACCCCGAAGTCTTTCAGAGAAATTTTAGCAAAACGGCCAGCATGTGTTAATTGAATGATTGCTTTTGCTCCATCTTTTTTCATTGCTTGAGCAAGCTGTTTGAGTCCTTCGATACTGCGATCATCATCGATGCTGAAGCCATATTCAAACAATTGACCGTACTCTTCAATATAAGCGGCACCTGTGATTTGCAAAGGTGCAGATCCTGCTCGTCTTTCTGCATAAGCTAAATCTTCTTCCGTAACGTACCCCTCAGCGGTTGAAGAATTCGTAATCATTGGTGAAAGGACAAAACGATTATCTAATGTGACACCATTGGGAAGTGTTAGTTTTTCAAATAATGGTTTGTATTGTGCTGTTGTTTTCATATGTATATTCTCCAATTCCTAAAATGAACTGTAATAAATAATAGCAATTTAAAGCTATCACCTTAGGAAAAGTCTGTCAATTGAAGCGTTTTACTTGGGTAAGTGATTGACAGATAGTGATGTATTTTATGCTGAATGGAAGGAAATATAAAATAATGCATTTTAATAGATTATTCGCAACACATGATATACTGTAATTATAGGTTATTTCAATTTTAGAAAGAGGGATTACTAATGAAAAAACGTGAAGACTTTTTATTTATTGAGAAAAATGATGATGTGTATACAATTAGCATGACTCCAGAATTACAGGATGATATTGGCACAGTAGGTTTTGTAGAGTTTTCAGATGGTGACAGCCTTGAAGCTGGAGATGCAATTTTAAACTTGGAAGCTTCTAAAACAGTTCTTGAATTGGATACACCTTTAAGAGGTAAAATTGTAGAGCGAAATGAAGCTTTGACTGCAGAACCGTCTCTATTAAACTCAGCAAAAGCGGAAGAAAACTGGGTTGTGAAATTAACTGATGTTGATGAAGCAGCATTTAGTAAATTTGAAGAAGCATAAAATCTTAAAAAATGCGGTAAGAATGCTTTTTGAATAGGAGCCAGATGATGAATCAAGAAGCGAGAATCGATTATTTAAATGATTATTTATTGAAAGAGAACCCAAATGTGAAGGATAATTTCAACGAATACAAGACAGATACAGTGGATGAAAAACTCGTATTATTTCGAGGGCTGTGCAATGTCAGAAAACCTGAACCGGTAACAGAGCGATTTATTGAAATTCAGGATGCCTTCCTTTCTCAGTTGAACCGGGAGAGGAAGTTAACTCTATTAGAAGATTTGCAAGCTATTCAGCCGCAGCTTTATTTATGGCAAGGTGATATTACAAGTCTGGCAGTTGATGTGATTGTAAACGCTGCAAATAGTAATTTCTTAGGCTGTACCGAAGCAAACCATGACTGTATAGATAATATGATTCATACGCGATCTGGTGTGCAATTGCGGTTAGATTGTGATGCCCTGATAAAAGCACAGGGCCGTAAAGAGCCAATGGGCAAGGCGAAGATAACGGAGGCTTATAATTTGCCGTCAAACTATATTATTCATACAGTTGGTCCGTATATTGACGAACGCGGCATTTCCACCTTGAAGGAGAGTTTATTAGCATCGTCTTATCGTTCTTGTCTGACTCTGGCGGATGAGCATAACCAGGGAACGATTGCTTTTTGCTGCATTTCTACAGGTGAATTTAATTTCCCGAACGAACGTGCAGCTGAAATTGCTATTCAAACAGTGAAAGAGTATTTAAACCGTACTGGATCCAAAATAAATGTTATTTTTAATGTATTTAAAGATGTGGATTTACAGACTTATCAGAGACAATTAGGGACGGAAGAATAGGAGATTGTTTATGCAACAAGTAAATAAACATTGGCAGACACTGGAAAAGGAAACAAAGTCACAAGCAAAATTATTGCAGCAGCTTATTAAAGAAGCGGAGGCAATTGTCATCGGAATTGGTGCAGGGATGTCTGCAGCCACTGGATTTACTTATATAGGCAAAAGATTTACAGACGCATTTCCGGATTTTATTGCAAAGTATCGCTTTTTTGATATGCTGCAAGCGAGTCTCTTTGGATTTGAGAATGCAAGAGAATATTGGGCATTTCAAAGTCGTTTCACTATAATGAACTACTTTGATCAGCCGGTTGGACAGGCTTATGTCGATTTGCGTCAGATAATGGAAGAGAAGAACTATCATGTAATCACAACAAATGCAGATAATGCGTTCCATGCCGCTGAATATAACATGGATAAAGTTTTTCGTATTCAAGGGGAATATGGTTTGTGGAATTGTTCTGAGCACTGCCATCAGCAAACATATCAAAATGAAGCACTTATTAGGCAGATGGCTGCTGAACAGAGGGATATGAAGATTCCTGAAGAATTGGTGCCGCATTGCTCGGAATGCGGGGCTGTTATGGAAGTTAATAAACGCACAGATGAAAAGGGCATGGTTGAAGATGGACATTTCCATGAGCAGAAAGCCCGCTATGAAGCGTTTTTAAAAGAAAACGAAAATAAGAAAGTGCTCTTTTTGGAAATTGGGGTTGGCAATACGACACCACAGCATATCAAGCATCCATTCCAGCAGATGACACTGGAAAATCCACAAAGCTTATTTGTAACAATGAATCAGAAGGATTATTTCATACCGCATGCAGTCCGTCCGCAGACAGTAAAGATTGACGAGGATATTGAGGAAGTTTTACATACAATCGCACAGAATGAATAACGGGGGGGCGGGGAGCGTATGTATTTAATTGAATCAAAACGTAATGGTGAATGGATTTATGATCCAGGTATGGCAATGGCACTGCAGGAATATGTGAAGGACCATATTTTTCTTGATGATGATGTGTTGTTTCCATATATGATGCATCCAGTTGTGCAAATTGGAAAATACCAGAATGCATATGAGGAAGTGAATCAGCCATATATGGATGAGCATGGGATTAAAATTGTCCGCCGTGAATCAGGTGGAGGAGCGATCTACCTGGATGACCGCAATATGAGCTTTTGCTTTTTATTTGACGGTAATCAGGATATCTTTGGAAATTATGGACGTTTATATGAACCAGCCATTAAAGCGCTTGAGAAGATCGGTGTACATCGTGTAGAACAAAAAGGCAGAAATGATTTAGTGCTGGATGGCAAAAAAATTTCCGGAGCTGCAATGACTGTACAAAAAGGCCGTGTTTATTGCGGGTATTCCTTGCTGCTGGACCCGAATTATGAAGCAATGGTGTCTGTTTTAAATCCTAACCTAAAGAAAATTGAATCACATGGCATTCAATCTGTCCGCAGCCGTGTTGGAGCAATTCGCCCATATCTCGCACCCGAATTCCAAGATATGACTGTTTGGGACTTTACAGATTATATGATTTGTCAATTGCTTGGAATTGATAATATCAGTCAAGCGAAACGTTATGAATTGACTCCAGAAGATTGGGCTGGGGTTGATAAAATTGCCAGAGAGAAATACAATAATTGGGATTGGAACTATGGTCGTTTTAAAGAATTTGAATACCATGTAACAGAGCGATTTCCAATTGGCACAATAAGTATTGGCCTAAGCGTGGAGCATGCGAAGATTGCTGCCATCCAGATTACGGGAGACTTTTTCGGAACACAGGATGTTAAGGAAGTTGAAGAAGCACTATTAGGGAAAAGATTGCGCAAAGATGAATTATTAGAAGCAACGGGACAACTGGATTTAACGAAGTACTTTGGAGATTTGACGAAGGAAGCATTCGTTAATTATATGTTAAGTGTTCCCGCAGTCAAAGCATGAGGTATAGAAAGAAGGATAAAATTGGTTAAATTAGGGATTCTGGATTATGCGCAAATTGATGAAGGCAGTAATGCCCAAGCAGCTTTGCAAAGTACAGTTATACTTGCCCAGTTAGCGGAGTCGCTGGGATATGAACGATTCTGGGTGGCGGAGCATCATAATGTTCCTGCTTTTGCCAGCACCTCTCCTGAGCTGATTATCATGCGCTTGGCGGATGCAACAAAACGAATTCGAATTGGTTCGGGCGGCGTTATGCTTCCGCATTACAGTCCTTACAAAGTGGCAGAGAATTTCCGTATCCTGGAAGCCTTTCATCCAAACCGTATTGACTTAGGGATGGGAAACACGATTGGAACAGCACTTGTCAATCGAACTTTGAATGAGAAGAAAAAAGGCAAGCTGAATTATGAACAAAGCATTATCGATTTAACCAAATACTTAAACGACCAAGTGGATGAAAGCCACCGTTTTCATGGTATTACTGCGAACCCTGTCATCCGAACTGTTCCAGAGATGTGGGTATTATCAACAAGCGTCAAAAGCGCGAAAATGGCGGCGAATTTAGGAATCGGCTATACATTTGGTTTATTCCCAAATGCCAGTATGGATAAAGTAAATCTTGGAATTCAAGCTGCACATACATATCGCGAGGAATTTAAGGCTTCTGTTTTCATGTCTAAGCCGAAAGTGTCAATCGCACCATTTGTGGTCGTCGCCGATACGAATGAACAAGCAGAGGAATACGCAAAAGCAGCAGATTTATGGCATCTTGGTAATGATAATTTTAGTCAGTTCGGCGCGTTTCCATCTGTTGAAACTGCCCGTAATTATCGCTGCACAGAAGAGGAAAAAACAATTATTCGGCAAAATCGGACCCGGATGGTCGTTGGCGATATAGACAGTGTCACAGCACAATTAAATGAATTAATCGTGCAATTTGGAGCAGATGAGCTGATGCTGATTCCACTTATGCCTGATCAGGAAGCGCGTGAAAAAGCACTGGAATTATTAGCAGAAGCATTTATCTAATTGAATATGCTTGAGGAATTTAAAACGAGGCCAGGACTTAACTAATACCAACCAATAAAAAAACGAACATTATCGAATAAAAAGCTTTTAAAGTTAACCTTTTACAATGGGATAATAATTCATAGTCGATAGAAAGTGCTGATTACCTTAATTCAGTATATTGCATACTCCCCTGGAAAATTGCAGCCCACGGAAAGCGAGGAGTATTTGGACTGTGGACTTCCAAAAGGAATAAGGGAAAGAGCAAAACAAATATTATTCTGAATTAAGGTAATCAGGATTCCACTTAAAATCCGAACGAATTTAATTTATCGTTCGGATTTTATTAAATTATATTTTTTTTGTCCCAACGTCTTTTTTTTCATTAATTCGTTTTGCTAAGCATAATTATCTACAAGCCTATAAAAATGTTTAATAAATCGTAATGATTACTGTTTACAAATCGTAATCATTACGATATGATGTAAAATATCAAAACGGAAGGATGGTAGAAAACAATATGGCTAAAAAATCTAAAATCGCCAAAGAAAAGAAACGCCAAAAAATGGTGGAACAATATGCGGAGATAAGGAGAGAATTAAAAGCGAAAGGGGATATAGAAGCAATTCGCAAACTGCCACGGGATTCTTCACCAACCCGTTTGAAAAATCGTTGTGAAGTTACGGGGAGACCACGCGGTTATATAAGGAAATTCGATATGTCACGTATCGCTTTTAGGGAGTATGCGCATAAGGGACAACTGCCTGGTGTAAAGAAATCCAGCTGGTAATCGCAGTTTATGAATGAATAAGAAATGAAGCATTTATATAACTGCGATGTAACAACATAAAGTGAAACTTCGTTTAGCGGTGGATTACAGACCGTTAATACGTAATGAAATGAGTTGTGATATTTTTTTTGCGTTCTAAATCGTAATGTTTCCTGTTTAGGTATTTTACTTTGTTTTAGAAAAGAAAGAGAGGGAGAAAAATGAAATTATTGAAAGTGATACTAACTTTATTAACAGCAGGAATTTTACTTATCGGCTGTTCCTCGCCAAATGAGAATTCAGATTCCAAGAAGAAAGATTCCAACCTGTCTATCTATACTACCGTTTACCCGCTGCAGTATATTGTGGAAGAAATTGGCGGGGATACAGTTGACGTTCATTCCGTTTATCCCCCTGGGGCGGATGGACATATGTATGAACCAACTTCGAAAGAGATGACTGAATTTGCAAAAAGTGATGCATTTATTTATATTGGTGCGGGAATGGAAGGTTTTGCAGATAGTGTATCGAATGCACTGGCATCACAAAGCGTAGAGTTAATTGAAATAGGAGTCCATGAGGAGCTTTTCAAGAAGGGTTTGTATGAACATGCGGGACATCAGCATGACGAAAATGAATTCATTCTAATTGACGGCTTATCTGATCATTATCATTCAGGGGATTCATTTACGTTAACAGCAAAATCGAATGAGGATACAGCGCATAACCATTGGCACTGGTTTACCTTGGATTCAGATTCTGGGGATTGGGTAGTTGTAGAAGACTTGCATGAAAATATTTATGAAGATGAAGTCAGTGTATCTGGACAGCAGATAAAAGCTGTACTATATGATGACAATCATGAAACAATTGCCGAGTCAGAACCAGTAACAATTGTCATTAACGACCATGGCCATGACCACGAAGACTCAGAGGATCATGATCACGGGGAATCGGAAGAACACAATCACGATCATGGAGAATCAGAAGAGCATGACCATGAAGCAACAGATGACCATCATCATGGAAAAATAGGAGACTATGGAGCTGAAATTGAAGGATTAGCAGCACATTATCACACAGGAGACATGATTACATTAACAGCTAAGCCTGTTGAAGATACTGGTAATAATCACTGGCACTGGTTTATATTAGCCCCTGATGCAGAGGACTGGGAAGTTGCTGAAGATGCGCATGGTGACACCTATGAGGCTGAGGCGACGCTTTCTGGACAGCAGATAAAAGCGGTGCTCTATGATGGGGACCACGAAGTAGTTGCTGAATCAGAACCGAAAACAATTATAATCGATGATCATACAGATCATGACCCGCATATTTGGGTAGACCCTTTACGAATGATTGCGATTGCAGAAATAGTTAAAGAAGAACTGACTGCATTAAACCCGGATGATTCTGAACTTTATAAAGAGAACTTTGCCATATTAAAAGATAATTTAACAGAATTGGATCAACGCTTCCTTGATCTGTTAAGTCAAAAGGAAAACAAATACATTATTGTTCCACATTCTGCTTTTGGTTATTGGGAAGAGCGCTATGATGTGAAGCAAATTACAATTAACGGTTTATCCTCAGGAGATGAGCCATCGCAAAAAGAATTAATTGAAGTGATGAAGGCTGCTGAGGAATATGATTTAAATACTGTACTCTACGAACAAAACAGTGACAATCGCCTTTCGAAAGTCGTGCAGGAGGAAACTGGAGCTGAAGCAGCAACCATTCATAATCTGGAAGTGAGAACAGAAGAAGATATTAAAAATGGGGAAGACTATATTTCATTAATGGAATATAATCTGGACATACTTGATAAAGTGATGAAGTAATCAAGGTTGGGAGGCTATCCATTATTCTGCGTATTTGGGTTGTTATATTTTCTGAAATGTCTTAAAATCGATGGTATTACAAGAGATGGGTTTTTAGAATGAAAGAAATATAACAAAGGCAATTGGGGTGATATGCCATGGATAGTGTGATAGCTTTTGAGAATGTATCATGGAAAAGAAACAACCAGAAAATCTTAAAGCAGATTAACTGGAAGGTACAGGACAACGAACATTGGTGTATTCTTGGCTTGAATGGTTCTGGAAAAACGTCCTTATTAAATATCGTGACGGGTTATACCTATCCATCTAAAGGCAAGGTAAGTGTGCTTGGCAATGAATTTGGAAAAACGAATTTGCCAGAGTTAAGGAAGAGAATAGGCTATGTCAGCAGTTCACTAGAACAATTTTCACACGTGCTGGACCGTGAAATGGTTGAAGCAGTCATTGTGAGTGGAAAATTTGCTTCTTTTAGAGTAACGGAAGAAGTATCTGATGAGGATTGGGGAAAAGCAGCTTCATTGCTTTCTTTTTTAAGACTATCTTATCTTAGCGGAAAAATGTATCGTAACTTGTCACAGGGGGAAAAGAGAAGGGTACTCATCGCGAGAGCATTAATGAATGATCCTGAAATACTGATATTAGATGAGCCTTGTACTGGCTTAGATGTGTTAGCGCGTGAAGAAGTGCTGCAATTGATGAACGAGATGGAACAGATGAATTGTCATCTAATCTATGTCACACATCATATCGAGGAAATTGTGGAAGCTATATCTCATGTTTTATTAATTCGTGATGGGGAAGTTGTTGCCGCTGGACCAAAACAAACAGTTTTAACCGGTGAGTTGTTGACGAGAGCATATAAAATGCTGGTAAAAGTACGCTGGGAAGAATGTCGGCCATGGTTAACGATTCAGAAGACTGAAGGTATTACGGTAAGGTGAAAACTGGCAAGATATAAGGATGAAATTTAAAAACGATTTTGAAAGAATCTTTTCAAAATCGTTTTTACTTTGAGTAAAACTGAAAATAACTAAGATTTCAATATATAATACATAGCTTAGCAACTTATAATCTAGGATATGGAGCTATTTCGCTTCAATTGGAGTTTGAACTTATCTATGAAGAAATGTAATATGTTTAACTGTACTTATTTTTAAGTAAAGAGAGAAAATATGTGGAGGGGTTTTTTTTGAAGTTAAAGCGTTTCAATTATACTGTAATTATTTTTGGAGTTATCGCTGTATTACTATTAGCAGCATGTGGTGATTCAAATGACAGTCAAGCCAACGGTGAAAATGCAGAGGCGAATGAAGGGGCAGCTGATTACGGTGAGACAGTAGATTACACGATTACAGGGATTGAACCTGGTGCAGGGATTTCTGTTACAACTGAGAAAGCTATTGAAGAATATGATAGCCTAGATGGCTGGAATGTAGAATTATCATCAACAGGAGCAATGATGACAGAGCTTGGAACAGCAATTGCAAATGAAGAGCCGATAGTCATTACAGGCTGGAATCCGCACTGGATGTTTGCTGAGTATCCAGATATGAAATATTTAGAAGACCCTAAAGGGGTTTATGGTGAAGAAGAAGATATTGTTTCCTTGGCGAGAATTGGTCTGGAAGAGGACAAACCAGAAGCGTACAAATTAATTGACCAATTCGAATGGGAAGTAGAAGATATGGAAGGTATTATGTTCGAAACCCAAGAAACTGGTGAAGATATTGAAAAAATTGCAGCCCAGTGGGTAGAGGATAATCAAGATAGGGTGGCAGAATGGACAGAAGGTGTTAAGGATGTTGACGGTGTTGAAGTAAACCTTGTCTCCACTCCTTGGGACTCCGAACGAGCATCATCAGGTGTATTAAAAGAGGTAATGGAACAAAAAGGATTTGAAGTGACTGTAACTGATGTGGATGTGGCTATTGTATTTGAATCACTTGCAACGGGAGATGCGGATGCGACGTTAGCTGCGTGGCTGCCACTCACACATAGTGAATTTTATGACGCTTACAAGGATGATATGGTTGATTTAGGACCTAACTTATCTGGTGCTAAAATTGGTCTTGTTGTTCCAAAATATATGGATATCGATTCGATTGAGGATCTTAGCCCAAGATAAGTTATAACATTAAGGTACTGTAATTCTAGATTAAATAAATTTAGAATTACAGTACCTTTTTATTTGTTTTATTTAAAACTCTTCATAAACGGCCGGATCTTGGTTTTTACGTCGGCCATCTGGACGTGTAAAGCCATTTATAATATTCATTTCCTCTTCACTTAAGGAGAAGTCAAAAATAGATATATTTTCAAACTGGCGTTTTGGTGAAGCCGATTTAGGGATTGGAATGGCTCCAAGTTGATGATGCCAGCGTAAAATAACTTGAGAAGCCGATTTATTATGTTTCGCGGCAATCTCTGCAATCGCACTGTTTGTGAGGATATCATTTGCGCGAATTAAAGGGCTCCATGATTCAGTTGCAATATTGTTTTCCTCATGCCATTTTCTCATGTCTGCTTGATTAAATAATGGATGTAATTCAATTTGATTGATACTAGGCTTAACACCTGTTTCTTTTTCTAAACGCTCCATATGCTCGGGGAGGAAATTACAAACACCAATCGAACGTACAAGTCCCCATTTCTTTGCCTCAATTAATGCTTGCCAAGCCTCTACATAGACGTCTTGCTTCGGATTTGGCCAATGGATAAGATATAAATCATAATAATCCAAATTAGCGCGATATAATGATTCTTGGATTGTTGGAACAGCTTTACTATATTCGTGATAGCGCCCGGGTAATTTTGAAGTAATTCTTAAATCCTGTCTCGCAACCGTGCTGCGGCGTACTGCTTCTCCTACTGTACCTTCATTTTCATAATTATAAGCAGTATCAATTAATCGGTATCCAGCATCGATTGCGCTTTGAATCGCACCTGCACCCTCATTTCCGTTTAGCTTGTATGTACCGAATCCAATTACTGGAATGTCTAAACCATCGTTCAATGTAATCTTTGGAACGGAGTTACTCATCACCAATCACCTCTTGTAAATATTTTTAAAGCCTTTATGTTTCAAAAAAAATTGTGTACATCTGATATTATAGCAACTTTTTCTTATTGTCTCATTGTTTTTAACAATTTACTCAACTTTCATCCGGATAACTTTTATAAAGCGCTTAAATTGAAAAAAGTTTCACCCTCAAATACAGCAGCTTCTTTGTGCAGAGTATTCTAGTTTTGCTCTGGAAAATCAGGAAGTCTAGTTATTCTTGTGATCCTGAAGAAAGAGTTTCTTTGTGTTTGCGACCGTTAGTGTTAATTGTTATTTTCATTATATGTTATGTGAAAAACCGAATGTTAAATGAAAAAAATAAATAATTATTCGTATTTGGTTGACATATGTCAGCTTGGTGATTAGAATAAAAGTATAATTTAATGTAAATGCGTATAATTTCGGGAATATGGCCCAGAGTCTCTACCAAACCACCGTAAACGGTTTGACTACGCAGGAAATAGGAATAGAAGCTTGTGAAACTAGTTTTCTATTTGTTATTTTCTTGTGATTTGGTAGACGCTCTATGAAAAAGAGCGTTTTTTTGTTTTTATTATAACTTATATCCCGTAAAAGTGGCGGTTTCTTATTTTATTCGAGGATTTAATAACTGCAAATATAAAATAAAAGAAGACGAAAGACAGTTTTCCGCACGCATCGTATTTTTTAACTTTTAGGAGGAAAAGGAATGAAGAAATATTTTCAGTTTGAAGAGCTAGGAACCAATTTCAAGACAGAATTTGTCGCCGGTTTGACTACTTTCCTGGCAATGGCATATATTCTGTTCGTTAACCCGGCTACACTTTCGGCAGCTGGCATGCCGGAAGGGGCAGTATTTACAGCAACTGCACTTGCTGCAGCAATTGGTACACTGACAATGGGAGTTCTGGCAAAATATCCTGTTGCACTTGCACCTGGGATGGGACTTAATGCGTTCTTTGCATACACGGTTGTGCTGCAATATGGTATACCTTGGGAGACAGCTTTAGCTGGTGTTTTAGTATCTGGAATTATTTTTATCTTCTTATCTTTATCTGGTTTGAGAGAAATTATTATTAATGCTATTCCGGCGAATCTGAAGCTTGCGGTTGGTGCTGGTATTGGTCTTTATATTGCATTTATCGGGTTATCAAATGCTGGTCTGGTTGTTGGAAATGAAGCAACCTTGGTTGGATTAGGTGACTTGACTGATCCAAACGTGCTCCTTACTGTTTTCGGCTTAGTCGCGGCAATTATTTTGCTGACGCTTGGGGTAAAAGCAGGAATCTTCTATGGGATGATTATTACTGCGATTGCTGGAATGATTTTTGGGCTGATCCCAGTGCCACAAGGTATCGGTGATATCGTTGGATCTGTTCCAAGTTTAGCACCAACATTTGGACAAGCATTTATTAATTTCGGTGATATTTTCACCATTGAAATGCTCGTAGTTATTTTAACTTTTCTGTTTGTAGATTTCTTTGATACAGCAGGTACATTGGTGGCAGTTGCTACACAGGCTGGATTGGTAAAGGACAATAAACTGCCGCGTGCTGGAAGAGCGTTGCTTGCTGACTCTACTGCAACAGTTGCTGGTGCTATTGTCGGTACATCGACAACAACATCTTATGTAGAATCAACAGCAGGTGTTGGTGCTGGAGGACGCTCTGGATTTACCTCTGTGGTAACAGGTGGTTTCTTCCTGTTAGCTTTATTTTTCTCACCGCTGCTTGCTATTGTAACGAGCTCTGTTACAGCTCCAGCATTAATTATTGTGGGGATTTTAATGGCATCACAGCTGAAAAATATTGAATGGGATAAATTTGAAGTTGCGGTACCATCTTTCTTCATTATTTTAATGATGTCCTTGACATACAGTATTGCAACAGGGATTGCGATTGGATTTATTTTCTATCCAATTACAATGATTGTAAAAGGGAAGGCAAAAGAGATTCATCCTATTATGTATGGTCTTTTTATTATCTTTATTCTTTACTTTATCTTCTTAAGTTAATAAAGAAGCAACTGAGAAATGGTTTCGAGCATCAGTATTTTGATGCTTGAAACCATTTTCTGTTCTCACAATAATTACTTGTTTCAAATCCATTTTGTTTAATGGAGCGTGATGAATGATTTATTTAATTTTAAAAATTGGGTTTCAGTTACAGAGTTTTAGGTTAAACACAGATTAAGTTAGATAAAATAGCGATACATAAATGGTAAAAATCGCGATCAGGCATATGAAGAATATGTTGAAATACAATATAGAAAAGGGATTGGGGGATTTTACTGTTTCTTATCATGTTATTTGCCACGAATGAATACAGAAAAACAGGAGGAAGTTAATAATGAAAAAAAGTACTTTTAAATTAGGTTTATTTGTGATGCTCTTTACATTTATTGCTCTGCTGGCAGGATGCGGCAGCAGCGATGAAGGAAATGCATCAGAGAATGGTGATGCAGGAGACTATGATTTGAAGGATTCATATACTGTAGTCAGTGATAACTCATTCGTGCCTTTCGAGTTCGTTGAAGATGGGGAACTGACTGGTTTTGATATTGACTTAATTCATGCGATTGCAGAAGAAGCAGGTTTTGAAATAGAGAATGACAAAATTGAGACAACAAACTTTGATGGAATTATTGCTGGATTACAGACAGGGCAGTTTGAAATCGCCATTGCAGGGATGAGTATTACAGAAGATAGAAAAAAAGTAATCGATTTTTCCGATCCGTACTATGAGTCTGGTATTGCGATTGGGGTATTAGCTGACAATGAAGATATTAATGGATTGGAAGATTTAGATGGAAAAACGGTCGCCACTCGTCTCGGCACAACATCTGGAGCATACTTAAGAGAACATGTCCCTGGAGCAGAAGTTAATGAATACGAGCAAATGGACCAAGTGTATCTAGCGGTAGAAAACGGAAGTGCGGATGCTGTAATGTATGACTTGCCAAACATAGAATACTATATTTCAACCTCTGGAGAAGGCAACATGAAAGTAGTTGGAGATCTATATCAAGCAGAAGATTATGGAATTGGAGTTACACCAGGCAATGAAGACTTAGTAGCAGCAATTAACGATGCATTAGCAACACTGAAAGATAATGGAACATATGATGATATTTACGATAAATGGTTTGGTGATAGTGAGGAAGAGTAACAATTACTACAAGTAAATCAGGAGGGTATAAGGTTTATCGTATCCCAGATAAGATAAACCTTATTTAAATTGAAGAGGTGAAAAAATGTTAGAGAGATTTAGTCGATTTAATTGGGCAAGTGTAATTGAATTCTTACCCCAGTTAGGCACAGGGCTTTATTACACATTATTAATATCTGTAGTAGGTTTATTTATAGGATTCATTTTAGGTGCAATTTTTGGGCTTGGCCGCATATCAAAAAATAAGTTCTTTTATTATATTTCATCTTTATATATTGAGATTATTCGCGGAACACCTGTACTCGTTCAAGCAATCTGGATATTCTTTGCACTGCCTCTTATTACAGGCTATAATATGCCTTCGGTTGCAGCGGGTATCGTTGTTATTTCGATTAACTCAGGAGCTTATATAGCTGAAGTAGTACGTGGAGCAGTCCAATCGGTTGATAAAGGACAAAAGGAAGCAGGTCGCTCTCTTGGGTTAAATCATAAACAGACAATGCAATATATTATTTGGCCACAAGCCTTCAAGCGCATGATTCCTCCATTAGGAAATCAATTCATTATCAGTATAAAGGATACTTCTCTATTATCCGTTATACTAGTTCCAGAATTGATGTTTCAAGGAAGGTTAATAGCTTCTAATCACTTTAATGCAGTAGAAATTTATACAACCGTTGCAGTGTTCTACTTGGCAATTACACTTACATTGTCCTATATTTTACGATTTATTGAAAGAAGGTTGGATATTCAATGATAACGGTAAATGATTTGCATAAATCATTCGGTAAGAATGAAGTATTAAAGGGGATCAATTGTGAAATTGAGGAAAAAGAAGTTGTCTGCGTTATTGGACCTAGCGGATCAGGGAAAAGTACCTTTTTACGGTGCCTGAATCTATTAGAATCGATTACAGACGGAGAAGTATCGTTTGATGGCGATAATATTAATGACCCGAAGACCGATATTAACAAGGTCAGAACAGAAGTAGGAATGGTTTTTCAGCAGTTTAATTTATTCCCGCATAAATCCGTGATCGAAAATATTATGCTGGCGCCACAAAAAGTACGAGGACTTTCAAAAAGTGAGGCTAAAGACCGTGCGTCAGCATTGCTTGAAAAAGTAGGTTTAGCTGATAAGGCGAACCAATATCCCTCCCAATTGTCAGGTGGTCAACAACAGCGTGTTGCGATTGCCAGGGCACTAGCAATGGAACCTAAATTGATGCTCTTTGATGAACCAACATCTGCGCTGGATCCAGAGTTGGTCGGAGAAGTGCTCGAGGTGATGAAACAATTAGCAGTTGATGGAATGACAATGGTTGTTGTCACGCATGAAATGGGCTTTGCAAGAGAAGTTGGTGACAGAGTGTTATTCATGGATGAAGGTATTGTCATGGAAGAGGGACATCCTGACCAAATTTTTACAGCTCCTAATAATGAAAGAACCAAAGAGTTTTTGAATAAAATTTTATAAAAAGAAACCAGTGATTCAATAATACTTGAATCACTGGTTTCTTTCGTTTTTTAAGTTTTTTGCTTTGGGTTTCGGCAATAAATGATAGAGGCCTAATAATATAACACCAATAAAGGTAAAAACAGCCATTGAGAGATAGAGCCTGCTTCCTCCGAAATGATCAATAATTTGCCCGCCTAGGAGGGAACCTATAATTCCTGAAACTCCAAAAAATATGGCATAAAATACAAGATGCCCGGTGGATTGTAATAGTTTAGGAATAAGTCGAGTGATATATTCAAAGGCTGCCACATAAAATATTCCATATGAGATACCATGCATAAATTGCAATCCTACGATTAATATAGGGTCATTAACCATTGCATAGAGGACCCAGCGAATGCAATAGATGATACCTGAAAGGATGATAAAAACCATTGTTTTGTATTTCTTAAACCACTTTATTGCTGTTGCGAAAACAATGGCTTCTGTTACAACTCCAACAAACCAGGCAATGCCTACTAAGCTCTCACTGCCGCCAAGCTCAACAATATAAATTCCTAAAAAGCTGTCATTTGCTCGATGTGATATGGTCAGAAAGAGAATCAACATGAGAAAAATGATTAATGGTTTGTTTGTTATAATTTTTTTAATATCCTTTAACTGCACTGGCGTTCGATCGACTTCAACATCCTTCAGATTCAGTATAACAATTAAGGCAAGTGTTCCAAAAAATAAATATGGCCAGTAAATATATTGGATACCAATCTTATTTAATAAAAGTCCAATTAAAAGTGAAGAAGTTGCAAAACCGATGGAACCCCACGTCCGAATCGAACCGAAGTTAATCTTCAATTCATCTGCGCGGCGTTGTGCTAAGCTGTCACCAAGACCACCAATAGAAGTTGTAAAAAAGTAAAATACCGCTCCAACGATTAAAACAGAAACAAGCGTAGTCATTTGGAAAAAGACAGTAGAACCAATAATAAGTCCGAGTACACAAATAAATAGAATCCATTTTACTGTTTTATATTTATCGCTTAGGTAGCCCCAAAACGGCTGCGCAAAAATGGAAGCCAAAGGCCCTATAGCAAGCACCCAGCCAATTTCTGTACCATTTAAACCTTTATGCTGCAAGTATAATGGAAGAAAACTTATTAGTATCGTATTTGCTGCATGATAACTGAAAAGCAGCATTTTTAGTGGGATGATTGATTCTTTATTTAGCAAGATGTCCACTCCTGACAAAGGTGAATTAACTAGATGCATCCTTATAAATATACCATAAATGGCGAGCTGTTTTCAGAGTGGAGCAAATATTTAAGCAAAGATTGAAATTTTTAGATAAGATAGAGAAAGAAAGCGCGATCAATACAATCAGTCTATAGAAAATGCAAGAGTATCCCAAGAATATCTATTAGGAAGGAAGGGGAGCGATGAAGCCTATAATTGGTGTCATCCCAACGATTGAATTAGACGAGAGGTTTTATAGAGTATCCCGGAATAATCTAGCAGCAATTGAACAAGCAGGTGGAATTCCAATTGTTTTATCCTATTTATCCCATTCGAATGACATGGAGCAAATTGCAGTGAAGCTGGATGGTTTGTACTTAACTGGAGGGGATGACATTGACCCACTGTATTTTAACGAAGAACCCCATCCTAAGCTAGGTGCTTTCAATCCAAAGAGAGATGCATTTGAAATGGCGATGACGAAAAACATGCTGGAAAAGAATAAACCTGTGCTTGGCGTTTGTAAAGGAGCGCAAATTTTAAATCTTGCTGCCAGTGGAGACATGTATCAGGATATTTACGCTCAAATTAATGAGCCGCTCCTTCAGCATTCACAAAAAGCGCCGAGCTATGCGGCTGTGCATCAGGTGGAACTAACAGAAGGTTCGTTAATACACCAGCTTGCCGGCCAGCAGAATATACGTGTAAACAGTTTTCACCATCAGGCGAATCGGAAGCCTGGAAAAGGATTTATCGTAAGCGGTAAATCGAGTGATGGGGTCGTAGAGGCAATTGAAAGCAAGGAACACCGTTTTGCATTAGGTGTGCAGTGGCATCCGGAAATGCTGGGAACAGCTGGAGATGTGCCGTCAAAAAATATATACCGCGGTTTTATTACAGCGTGTGAAAGTTAACATGATAAAGTAAAAATGTGAGTATCGTCTGCTTGATTTGCCCTAATCGAATCTGAAAAGCTTAGAAATCGTAGCAGGGGAATGCTTGCAGGTTCATAAAAATAAATAATGAAAAACAAAGCCTGATAGCTGACAGGAAAAGAAGCGCTCCCCGAAATGATAACAGGGTCTAATAGAGATAAAAAAGGAAGGAGCATTCTAAATTAGGAATGCTCCTTCCATCATATTTATCCCTTTACTTTCCAATGCGCTTCAATAAATTCATCTCGGCCAGATTTGGCACGGTCCTCTTGATAGTATTTACTTTCTTTCTTGTAGAAGTCCTGATGGTAATCTTCTGCTGGGTAGAAAACCTCTGCAGGAAGAATTTCCGTTACAATGGGTTTAGAGAATTTGCCGCTTGCGGCAAGCTCTGTTTTTGATGTTTCTGCTTTTTCCTGCTGTTCTTTTGTAGTATAAAAGATGGCAGTACGGTATTGCTCACCGCGGTCGTGAAATTGTCCATCAGGATCTGTTGGATCAATTTGCACCCAATATAAATCCAGGATTGCCTCATACTTTATCTTCTCTGTATCAAAAGTTATTTCAACTGCTTCATAATGTCCAGTAGTCCCTGTTTTTACTTGCTCATAGGCAGGATTTTCGATATGTCCCCCTGTATATCCGGATATGACGCTATGAACACCATCCCATGTATCAAAGGGCTTGACCATACACCAAAAACATCCCCCTGCAAATATTGCTTTTTCGATTGCCACAATTATCCCTCCGATATGTATTTGTTTCATTGCATGAATTTTTCAAGTAGAATAAAATTAATATATCATTTAAGAGCAGGTGAAACAATGGAAGAACCACATTTACATAAAGTATTTATTGGGAAAGTGAAGCAAGCGGGGGAAAAGGATGCTGCAAATCCGCTGGAAAGGCAGTGGGAAAGCGGCATATTTAAAAATGAGGCGTCTGGTAATCTTTGGCTGAGTAAAACTGGTTTTATTGATGATGAGGTTGCTGATAAAAAAAACCATGGTGGTCCAGAGAAAGCTGTTTTTGCATATCCGATTAAGCATTACACCTACTGGCAGGAAAAGCTTGAACATGATGATATGATAATGGGGGCAATGGGAGAGAACTTCGCTGTATTAGAAATGGATGAATTCACGGTATGTATTGGAGATACTTATAAAGTAGGAGAGGCAATCATTCAAGTTTCTCAGCCGAGACAACCGTGCTGGAAGCCTGCCAGACGCTTCCAAATTATGGATTTGGCTCTGCAAATCCAAAATAGCGGCAGAACTGGCTGGTATTTCCGTGTACTGCAAGAAGGTCATATTCATGCGGACAGTCCAATAGAATTACTGGAGCGGCCCTTTCCGCAGTGGTCGATTCAAGCTGCAAATGAAGTGATGCATTTTTACAAGGATGATTTGCGTTTGGCCGATGACTTGGCTGCTTGTGAATTGTTAGCAGACAGTTGGAGAACACGTCTGCAAAAAAGATTGCGCGGGGTTGAATCAGGCATCGAAAAACGTGTATATGGACCAAATAAATAAACTATGCCTCCTTTTTTCCGGATAATGGGAAAGGAGGCGTTCTTGTAATCTTATAGTTAATATAATAATTGAAGGAGAGATTTAGTATGAGTATTGAAATTCAAATTGATCATGTAATCCTCTCAGCAACAAACTTCAGCCAGCATGCTGTTCTAAGGGATGAAGAAGAACTTCGAAGAATAAGCTTTGATTTTAATGTTGACAGTGATGCATACCACGAGATTACAACTTTATTATATAAAAATGATTTTCTAGTAAAAGTTCCGGAAAAGGAACTGGAATTCCCAGCAGTGATTCATAATTATTCTACATCTATTACAAATTTGTATGTTGAAGGCAATGTTGGAGAGTTTTCTTTAGAGTTAATAGAAAAGAATAAAAAACCGATTGTGTAAATTAAGAAAGTAGAATATAATCACTTTCTGCGTCAAGTTTAAATTAGCTGTTGTATGGTTTAATAAAATAAATTTACGGGGAGAAAATAATGTAGAACGTTTCACGTTCAGGAGGGATTATATTGCTGGAAAATGCTTTTATTATGGTAGCAATCATCTTTATTATTAATATTGTGTACGTATCCATGTTTACAGTCAGGATGATACTTACCTTAAAAGGACGGCGTTATATTGCTGCGCTGCTCAGTACAGTAGAGATTGTTATTTATGTTGTTGGATTAGGCCTTGTTTTAGATAATTTGAACGAGATTCAGAATCTGATCGCCTATGCACTTGGTTATGGTTTAGGAGTTATTATCGGCTCGATGATTGAAGAGAAGCTGGCTCTTGGTTATATTGTTGTTAATGTGACCTCCTCGAATCCAGATATTAAGTTTACCCAGCAAATCAGGGAAAAAGGATATGGGGTTACGAGCTGGTATTCTTATGGGATGGACGGCGACCGTTTGTCGATGCAAATATTAACTCCAAGAAGATATGAGATTTCTTTATATGAGCTTATCAATAATATCGACCCAAAAGCCTTTATCATTTCCTATGAACCAAAACAAATCAATGGCGGATTCTGGGTCAAGCAGGTGCGTAAAGGGAAAATACGTCAGCATCAGGAAAATCAGCTTCAAGAACAAGAAAAACCAGAAGATAGTTGAAAAGTAAATAAATGATTTAGAAAACACGAAAAATAACCCAAAAACCGAACGTTAATTTTGAAAGGTAATATATCGTTCGATTTTTGTTGATTTATCTTTTTAATTTTGTTATGCTTAACGCAGCAAATTAATAACTGAATGACCTCATATATTTCACTTGAGAATATGGCTCAGAAGTTTCTACCCTGCACCGTAAAAGGCAGGACTATGAGGGAAGATGAATCGTTATACTTCATAATGATTAATTACTGTTTTCTTTTTTTACTAGGTCTATTCATCTTCTCTCATATATGAGGGAGACGAATAGACTTTTTTATTCTATTGATTAAAGTATGGATTTGGAAAAACGGTGTAAAATCGCTGTTTTTATCTGACTTTTTTGAACATCCAATATAAGAAAGAGGGATTTCATGGCATTAGTTGGTGTAATTATGGGAAGTATTTCAGATTGGGACACAATGGAGCATACATGTAAGGTGCTCGAGGAATTAAATGTTGCGTATGAAAAGGAAGTAATTTCTGCACACCGCACTCCTGATGATATGTTTGACTATGCTAAAACTGCCCGTAAACGCGGCTTGAAGGTCATTATTGCTGGAGCTGGAGGTGCAGCGCATCTTCCTGGGATGGTTGCATCGCAAACGACACTTCCAGTTATCGGCATCCCTGTACAAAGCAAGGCATTAAATGGAATAGACTCACTCCTGTCGATTGTACAAATGCCTGCCGGTGTGCCGACTGCAACCGTTGCAATTGGCAAAGCAGGTGCTGTGAATGCAGGTATTCTGGCAGCCCAAATTATTGCTGCATATGATAAGGAAACAGAAAATAGGCTTGAGAATTATCGTGAAGAAATAAAATCAAAAGTGGCTGAAATGAGGGAAGAACTTGAAAAAAAATAATGTGATTTTACCACCAAAAACAATTGGAATTATTGGCGGCGGCCAGCTGGGCAGGATGATGGCGATTGCTGCCAGGTATATGGGCTATAAAATTGCAGTGCTCGATCCAACCGCAGATTGCCCAACAGCTCAAGTGGCGGACGTTCAGTTGACGGCTGCTTATGATGATATGGATGCAATTAAAGAACTGACAAGAATAAGTGATGTTATTACGTATGAATTTGAAAATGTTGACCTTGATGCGGCTGCATATATTGAAAAACAAGATAAGCTTCCACAAGGGGCTTTTGCGCTGGAAATTACACAAAACCGTGAAAAGGAAAAAACGATGATTCGCGGACTTGGTCTGCCAGTTCCAGAGTTTACAATTGTAAAAAATGGTGAGGAAGCAAAAACAGTTTTAAAGGAGTTCACTCTGCCTGCAGTAATGAAGACTTGCAGTGGCGGCTATGATGGAAAAGGACAAATTAAACTAGAGACGGAGGCAGACAAGCAAGAAGCCATTCGTTTTGCTAAGGAGCATGGGCACTGCATTATCGAAGAGTGGATAACCTTTGATAAGGAAATTTCTGTTGTGTTTTCTCGTTCTGTATCAGGTGAAATTACGTTTTTCCCAATTTCTGAGAATGAACATCGTGACCATATTTTATATAAAACAACTGTACCAGCTGCAGTAAATGAAACAATTCAACAGAAAGCCTATCAGGCAGCAAGAATGCTTGGTGAGAAGATGAACATCGTTGGTACATTTGCGATTGAAATGTTTGTTAATGGCGAAGAAATTTATTTGAATGAAATGGCGCCACGTCCGCATAACTCTGGTCATTATTCTATTGAAGCATGTAATGTCTCCCAATTCGGACAGCATATTTTAGCGATTTGCGGACTTCCGCTTAAAGAAATTGAATTACTGCAGCCGGCCGTAATGGTAAATGTGCTGGGAGAAGATGTTGAACCTCTATTGGAATACTTGCAAATAGAAGCCGATGGATATGCTCATTTGTACGGTAAAGCAGCAATTAAAGCAAAGCGAAAAATGGGGCATATCACATTTATTGGCAAAGACCGGAACGATGTTTTAAGACAAGTGGAAAGGTACGAAACAGCGAAATAATATTGCTTATCAAACAAAGGTAGATTCCAAAATACGGAGGGGAAAAGCAAATGAGCAATCACAAAATCAAGCCAGAGCAAATTGAAGCAGAAAAAGTTTATCAGGAAATGGGTTTAACAGATGAGGAATTCCAATTAGCAAAGGAAAAGATGAATCGTCTGCCAAATTACACAGAAACAGGAATTTTTTCTGTTATGTGGTCGGAGCACTGCAGTTATAAAACATCAAAACCGCTTTTAAGAAGGTTTCCTACAGAAGGAGAACATGTACTGCAAGGTCCGGGAGAAGGTGCTGGTGTAGTTGATATTGGTGATAACCAAGCAGTTGTTTTTAAAATTGAAAGTCATAATAGCCCTTCCTATGTAGAACCTTTTGAGGGGTCGGCTACTGGAGTTGGTGGAATCCTGCGTGATGTATTTTCTATGGGGGCGAAGCCCATCGCTGCACTAAACTCACTCCGTTTTGGAAATTTAGATAAAAAACGCACAAAATGGCTCTTTTCTGAAGCAGTTCGTGGAATTGCCAGCTACGGGAATGTAGTAGAAGTTCCCACAGTAGGCGGGGAAGTTCAGTTTGATGAAAGTTATGAGGAGAACCCGCTTGTTAATGCAATGGTTGTTGGTCTGGTAAACCATGATGATGTGCAAAAAGGTATCGCAGCAGGTGCAGGGAATACAGTAATTTATGCTGGTGGAAAAACAGGACGTGATGGTATCCATGGTGCAACTTTCTCCTCCGATGTTGTTGAAGGGACTAAAGATTATACTTCTGCTGTAGCAATTGGTGACCCTTATATTGGCAAAAGGCTTGTAGATGCCTGTCTTGAGGTTATCCATTCTGACGCATTGATTGGAATCCAGGATATGGGTGCAGCTGGTTTAACTTCTTCTGCAAGTGAAATGGCGAGTAAAGCAGGAACTGGAATGGAAATGAATCTTGATCTCGTGCCACAGCGTGAAAAGAATATGGATGCATATGAAATTATGCTTTCCGAATCTCAAGAAAGAATGCTGCTTGTAGTGAAAAAGGGTGAAGAACAAGAGATTCTTGATGTATTCAAAAAGCATGATGTTGAAGCTGTAGCGATTGGTAAGGTTATTGAAGAAAAGCTCTTCCGGATAACGATGCATGGAGAAGTACAGGCAGAAATACCTGTTGAAGCTTTAACTGACGAAGCTCCAGTATATGAACTGCCTGCAAGAGAAGCAGCGTATTATCAGAAATTCCAGCAACAGGAGGGATATGCTCCAGTCGTTGATGATCATGCTGAAATGTTACGTATCTTATTGCAGCAGCCAACAATTGCCAGCAAAGAATGGGCTTATAGTCAATTTGATTCTGAGGCACAAGGAAATACCCTAGTTGGTCCTGGCTCAGATGCAGCAATTGTAAAAATAGCTGGGACAGACAAAGCGATTGCTATGACAACAGATTGTAACTCCCGCTATTTATATTTGGACCCTAAGGTTGGAGGAAAGATTGCAGTAGCAGAAGCAAGCCGCAACCTTGTATGTTCTGGAGCGACACCACTTGCTCTAACAGATGGATTAAATTATGGTGACCCAGCAAATCCAGAAACATTCTGGCAGATGGAACAAAGTATTGAGGGTATCCGTGAAGCTTGTCTTGAACTTGCGACTCCAGTTATAAGTGGAAATGTTTCTTTATATAACGAGTCAAAAGGCAAAGCAATCATGCCAACGCCTATTATCGGAATGGTTGGATTATTGCAGAAAACCACATATGCAACTCCAAGCACTGTTCAGAGCAGTGGAGATCTAGTCTATCTCATTGGTGAAACGAAGGCAGAGTTCGCTGGAAGTGAGCTGCAAAATGTTCTGGAAGGAAGCTATTCAGGAAAGGCTCCAAATATTGATTTAACAATTGAAGCAAAGCGCCAAAAACAAATACTTGAAGCAATCCATACGGGCAGCATCGTGTCTGCACATGATGTTGCGGAAGGCGGACTTGCTGTAGCACTAGGGGAAACGGTATTCAATGAGGCAGGTCTCGGTATTGAAATATCATTAGATGGAGAGGCGACAAAACTATTATTCAGTGAAACTCAATCACGCTTCTTAATTTCAGTGAAGCCAGAGAAAAAGGAAGAATTTGAGTCTATTGTTCGCGATGCTCAATTGATTGGAAGAGTGACAGCGAATGGAGATTTTAAAGTTAATGTCAATGATGAAGCGGTAATCGATGAAAAAGTAGAACAGCTCAATAAGCTATGGAAAAAGGCAATTCCACAGTTATTGAAATCTGAAGTATAAAAGAGGAATGGCATTATGTTTGGTATTTGGGGACACAAACAAGCTGCTGAGCTTTCTTACTACGGATTACACGCTCAGCAGCACCGGGGACAAGAGGGATCAGGTGTAGTTGTAAGTGATGGCGATGAGCTAAAGCTTCATAAAGGCTTAGGACTTGTCAATGACGTTTTTAAGCAAGCTGATTTTAATGAATTGAACGGAAAAGCAGCGATTGCTCATATCCGCTATTCGAAACAGGGAGATAAAAATAAAGCAGTGGACAGTGTAGAGCCGCTGCTCTTCCATACTCAAAAAAATAGTATTGCAATTGCACATAGCGGCAATATCATGAATGGAAACCAGCTTCGGGAAGGTTTAGAAGATGGTGGGAGTATTTTACAAACGTCTGCTGATTCAGAGTTACTTGCTCATCTTATTAAACGCTGCAAGCAGGATACAGAAGCTTCAATTATTGAAGCCCTGCAGCAGCTGGTGGGTGCATATACATTTTTGATTTTAGAAAAAGACAAAATGTTTGTAGCAGCCGACCCGCATGGCATACGTCCGCTTTCTATCGGGAGGATAGGAGACGCTTATGTTGTTGCGGCGGAAACAAGTGCTTTTGATATAGTGGGTGCGACATTCGAACGGGAAGTACTGCCAGGTGAATTGATTGTCATTAGTGATGAAGGATTACAGTCAATTCGATTTGCGATGCGAGAGCAACGCAGGCTTTGTGGAATGGAATATGTTTATTTATCAAGACCAGATAGTGATTTAAATCGTGTGAATGTTCATGCTTCAAGGAAAAGGATGGGGAAAGAACTAGCTAAGGAAGCCCCTGTTGAGGCTGATGTTGTAACAGGAGTACCAGACTCAAGTATTTCTGCAGCGATTGGTTATGCTGAGGAATCAGGTTTACCTTATGAAATGGGCATTATTAAAAACCGTTATATTGGCCGTACATTTATTCAGCCTTCTCAGGAGCTTCGGGAGCAAGGTGTAAAGATGAAACTATCTCCAGTGAGAGGAATTGTTGAAGGAAAACGAGTGGTCATGATTGATGATTCTATTGTACGGGGGACTACTTCGAAGCGAATTGTCCGGCTGCTCAAAGAAGCAGGAGCAAAGGAAGTCCATGTGCGGATTGCTTCTCCGGCGATTAAAAACCCTTGTTATTACGGAATCGATATGTCTACGAAAGAAGAATTAATTGCTGCGAATTATTCCTCGGAAGAGATTAGTGAACTGATTGGTGCAGATAGTATTGCTTATCTTTCTGCAGAAGGCATGAAAAATGCAATTGTAAGGGAGAAGTCCATCCATCAAGGCATTTGTAATGCCTGTATGACAGGGGAGTACCCAGTAAGGGTGGATTTTGATAAGGGAAATCCTTCGTAAGTTATGCGCGGAATGAAAACGAAAATATGAACTGAGGATGTGTCTAACATGTCAGATGTATACAGGGAAGCAGGCGTTGATGTAGAAGCTGGTTATGAAGCAGTGGAAAGAATGAAAAAGCATATAGCAAAGACAAAACGTCCTGAAGTGCTTGGTGGAATTGGTTCTTTTGCTGGTTTATTTGATTTATCTGGTTTCAGTTATAAGGAGCCTGTTATGGTTTCAGGAACAGACGGTGTTGGTACGAAGTTAAAGCTGGCTTTTCAGCTGGACAAACATGATACGGTGGGAATTGATTTAGTGGCAATGTGTGCAAATGATATTGTTGCTCAAGGTGCACAGCCTTTATTTTTCCTCGATTATATTGCTTGTGGAAAAAACAATCCTGCGAAAATCGAACAAATTGTTGCTGGGGTAGCAGAAGGCTGTGTTGATGCTGGTGCAGCACTTATTGGCGGTGAGACTGCAGAAATGCCGGGAATGTATGAAGAGGATGAATACGATCTTGCAGGCTTTGTTGTCGGAATTGCGGAAAAAGAAAAATTAATAAGTGGAAAAAATATAAAGGAGAACAATGTTTTAATTGGTCTCGAATCGAGTGGCATTCATTCGAACGGCTACTCGCTAGTTAGAAAGATTGTTAGAGAACTTGACTTTACCAAGACTTATGAAGGTTTATCCAAGCCCTTGGGCGAGGTTCTGTTAACACCAACTAAAATCTATGCGAAGCAGGTCGCTAAAGTATTGGAGAATGTTGATGTGAATGGCATTTCACATATAACAGGCGGCGGATTTTATGAAAACCTTCCAAGAATGCTGCCTAAAGGTTTAGGTGTTGAGGTGAAGAAAGGCGCATGGGAGATTCCTGAGGTATTTTCATTCTTACAAGCACAAGGAGAAATACCTGAGGAGGAAATGTATGGTGTCTTTAATATGGGGATTGGAATGGTCCTTGTTGTTGCAGACGAGGATGCTGAAAAAACAATTGAGATCCTTGCAAAGACTGGTGAAACAGCAACTGTTATTGGAAAAGTATCTATTGCTGAAGGGGTGCAGTTTACATCATGAGCAAGGTAAGAGCAGCAGTTTTTGCTTCTGGAACTGGAAGTAATTTTGAGGCAATTATGAGTGACGGGGACTTGCCGTGCGAAATTTCGCTTTTAGTTTGTGATAAACCAAAGGCAGCCGTGATTGAAAAAGCGAAAGCCTTTGGTGTTGAAACATTTGTATTCGATGCGAAACAATACAAGCAGAAAGCAGATTATGAAGCTGAGATTGTAGAAGCATTGCAGAAGAATAATGTGGAGTGGATTTTCCTTGCAGGTTATATGCGATTAGCTGGCGCGACTATACTCGAAGCCTATGAAGGAAAAATGATCAATATTCATCCATCCTTGCTGCCGGCATTTCCAGGAATTGATGCTATTGGGCAGGCATTTAACGCAGGTGGCGCAGAAACAGGTGTGACGGTTCATTATATAGATGAAGGTATGGATACTGGACCAATTATCGAACAAGAGACAGTTCCAATACTGTCGAATGATACAAAAGAAACATTACAGAAACGCATTCAGATAGTAGAACACCGTTTATATCCGAAAGTAATAAGGCAAATTTTAAGGGATGTTTAAAAGTCCGGCAAAATGAAAATTGATGTTTGAACACGTACTAATATAGAAGTGAGGGATTTCCGTGGGGAAAAGAGCATTAATCAGTGTCTCAGATAAAACAGGCATTACAGCATTTGCAAAAGAACTGACAGAAGCAGGCTATGAAATTATATCAACAGGCGGGACGTTAAAAACAATTCAGGAAGCAGGCATCGCGGCGATTGCAATTGATGAAGTGACAGGCTTCCCAGAGATTATGGATGGCAGGGTGAAAACATTGCATCCTAAAGTGCATGGAGGTTTATTAGGGAAACGTTCTAATCCAAATCATATGCAGCAGATGGAAGAGAATGAAATAAATCCAATTGATATGGTTGTTGTTAACCTTTATCCCTTTAAGCAAACATTGCTTAAAGAAGGAGTATCAAAGGAAGAAATTATTGAAAACATAGATATTGGCGGACCGACAATGCTTCGTTCTGCAGCGAAAAACTTTGAGGATGTTGTTGTCGTGGTTAACCCAGCAGACTATGATGCTGTTCTTGATGCTGCGAAAAAGGACGAGCTTTCCATTGAACTTCGGCAGCAATTGGCTGCTAAGGTTTTCCAGCATACGGCAAATTATGATGCAATGATTGCAGGCTATTTTGCTGAGCAAACAGGTGAGGAATTCCCGGAAACCTACACTGTTACATATGAAAAAGTGCAGAATCTGCGCTATGGCGAAAATCCACATCAAATAGCAGCATTTTATGCAGCCCCACTTCGTGATGGAGTAAGCCTTGCATCGGCAGAACAACTGCACGGAAAAGAACTCTCTTACAATAATATTCAGGATGCAAATGCAGCACTGGAAATCATCCAGGAATACGATATGCCGGCAGCAGTTGCGGTAAAACATATGAATCCATGTGGAATCGGCATTGCACGGGATTTATCAGATGCATTTAAACTTGCATATGATGCAGATCCAGTCTCAATCTTTGGTGGCATTGTTGCATTAAATCGCGAAGTTGATAAACAGACTGCAGAACAATTAAGTGAAATCTTTTTAGAAATTGTTCTTGCACCAGACTTTACCGAAGAAGCAAAGGAGATTTTAACACGCAAAAAGAATATTCGCCTGCTCGCATTAGATACGATGAGAAGCCAAGCAATAGCGCACAAGCTAACTACAGTGAGTGGTGGCGCATTAATTCAACATCAGGATACGGGTCAGGTTGTAAGTAATGACTTAGAAGTTGTTACAAAACGGAAGCCGACCGAACAAGAGGTTGAAGATCTATTGTTCGCTTGGAAAGCAGTAAAGCATGTGAAGTCAAATGCAATTGTGCTGGCAAAGGATAATCAAACGGTTGGAGTTGGAGCAGGTCAAATGAATCGTGTTGGCTCTGCAAAAATTGCGATTGAACAGGCCGGAGAGAAAGCAAAAGGATCTGTTCTTGCTTCCGATGCATTTTTCCCAATGCCTGATACTGTTGAATATGCAATAAAAGCAGGTGTAACTGCAATTATCCAACCTGGCGGATCTAAACGGGACCAGGATTCAATTGATGTTTGCGATGAACATGGAATCGCAATGGTCTATACAAGCATGCGCCACTTTAAGCATTGATTCAATTGTGCAGAGACGGGAGGGTTTCGAATGAAAGTATTAGTAGTTGGCCGGGGCGGCCGTGAGCATAGCATTATTATGAAGTTAAATGAAAGTGAAAAGGTAACAAAGCTATATGCAGCTCCTGGGAATGCTGGCATTGCAAGCTTAGCTGAATGTGTGGAGATAGATGAAATGAATATTGCTTCACTTGTTCAATTTGCGAAGGATAAACAGGTTGATCTTACAGTCGTCGGACCAGAAAATCCATTGAATGCAGGAATTGCCAACCATTTTCAGAAGGAAGGCTTAGCGATATTTGCTCCAACAGAAGAAGCAGCATTGCTGGAAGGAAGCAAGAGTTTTGCAAAGGAATTTATGCAGAGGTATGATGTGCCGACTGCAGATTATGCTGTATTTTCGAGTGCAGAAAAGGCAAAAGTCTATATTAAAGAAAAAGGTGCTCCAATTGTCATTAAAGCAGATGGACTTGCAGCTGGAAAAGGCGTAATCGTTGCACTCACAGAAGAAGAAGCACTGGCCGCAGCAGATGACATGCTTGTTTCAAAAGCATTTGCTGAAGCGGGAGCAACAATAGTGATTGAAGAGTTTCTTGCTGGCAAGGAATTTTCATTAATGGCATTTGTTCACGAGAACCAAGTATATCCAATGGTGACTGCGCGGGATCATAAACGGGCTTTTGATAATGATGAGGGTCCTAATACGGGGGGGATGGGAGCTTATGCCCCTCTTGAGGATGTCAGCCAAACTGATTTGGACTTTTCAATAGAAAATACTCTGCTGCGGACAGCGAATGGTATGATTGCAGAGGGACGTCCCTTTACTGGTATTCTCTATGCGGGCTTAATTATGACGGAGCAAGGTCCGAAGGTGATTGAGTTCAATACAAGATTTGGTGATCCAGAGACACAGGTTGTTCTTCCGTTATTAGAAAATGACCTTTTACAGGTTTTTCTTGATGTGCTTGCTGGCAAAGATCCACAACTTGCTTGGAAGGATGAAGCATCGCTTGGGGTTGTTGTTGCATCTGCAGGTTATCCTGGTTTATATAAAAAAGAAGTAAAACTCCCTCTGCTGCAATCAGGAAGTAATCCGTTTATTGTTCATGCGGGAACAAGGTTAAAAAATGAAAAGTTTGTTTCTGATGGCGGGCGTGTACTTTTAGTCGGTGCAACTGCTCCAACGATGACGGCGGCAAGAGAGAAAGTATATGAAACTTTACGGCCTTTGGAACAAAGTAAGGAATTTTTCTTCCGTACAGATATTGGTAAATAATGAAACGCTATTTAACAGGCATATTGCTTGTTAAATAGCGTTTTTTAATGATGCTTATCGATGACCATAAGGTTTAAAACTTTACAGCACTAAAGTGAGAAAGTATGATAATATATAGAGTAGGTAAATGGCAATAAATGATATAAGATTAGCAGTGTGTGAACAGATTGGTAAGTTTGGCATGCAGAAACACTTGAACAGACAAATGCAAATCAATAACCAACTCTATAAGGAAAGATGTGAAGACAATGAGAAAGATAATCTGTTTTGTGTTTATTCTTATCTTGCTGCTTGCTGCTTGTTCTAAAAAAGAAGAAGAAGCGGGAACTCATGAGCAAAAAGATACAAACAGGGACGATAAAGAAGAAACCGCTGTTCAGGGTGAAAATATGTACCCGCTTACTGGACAGTACACGGATAATCCAGTCGATAATCGAATGATTGGAGTAATGGTAAATAATCATAACCAAGCAAGACCGCAGTCTGGACTTTCCGAAGCGGATATTGTTTTTGAAATTCTTGCTGAAGCTAGAATCACCCGTTTTCTAGCGTTATTTCAAAGTGAAATACCTGAGCTAGTTGGTCCAGTTCGCAGTGCGAGAGAGTATTATTTCAGACTTGCAGATGGGTATGATGCAGTGTATGTTTACCATGGGGCTGCTGACTTTATCAATGAGATGATTGCAAACGAAGGTATTTCCTTTTTAAATGGCTCGACGTATGATAATGACGGGAAGCTATTTAAACGAGATGCCTCACGAAAAGCACCACATAATTCGTATGCTCTATTAAATGCAGCTTATGAAGTCGCAGAAGATAAAGGCTATTCTACTAAAGAAATGCATAAGCCACTTCCATTCTTAAGTAAAGAAGAAATAGAAGTAATCGAAGGTGAACCAGCACAGCATGTAGAGATTGCCTATAGCGCAAGTCCGCAAGAAGTTGTTGCATATGATTATGACGCTGCAGAAGGAAATTATAAACGATTTAGCAATAATGAACAGACAGTAGAATTAAATGATGATACTGCAATTACGGCCGACAATGTGTTTATTGTAGAGACCTACCATGAAATTATAGATAATGCTGGACGCAGATTCGTAGATATGGAATCCGGCGGAAATGGATACTTACTGCAAAAAGGCAAAATTCAACAAGTTGAATGGGCGAATGACAATGGCAGAATTATTCCTGTAAAAGATGGAGAGCCAATTGGGTTTATACCTGGAAAGACTTGGATAAATGTTGTGCCAACAAATCCAAGTATGGAGGAAACAGTTACTATTTCAAATGAATAGAGTCTATTCGTTATCATATAAAAGGAGGGTTCATGATTGCAAATAAATAAACTAAGAGGCAAACAGTTAGATCAGCTATTTGATGCAATGCTATCCCTGAAGGATCGAGATGAATGCTATCAATTTTTTGATGACCTTGCAACGATGTCTGAGGTTCAATCGCTGGCACAAAGGCTACAAGTTGCTAAAATGCTGATAGATGGTTCAACCTATAATTCAATCGAAAACGAAACAAAAGCATCTACCGCAACAATATCAAGAGTGCGCCGGTGTATAAACTACGGCAGTGACGGCTACAAACTTGTAGTCGATCGCCTGAATGAAAATGAATAGTAATGTGATTGTGCATAGACAATAAAATACTTATGTTAAATTAAATTGCGTATCTAATATAATTCAATGAGAAACCAGTTTTTCTGGGAGCAGTTCAAATACTCTGCAATCTAGCACAGAGCAGCCCGTTCACACGCAAATGCAAAATATGAACGGGCTGCAGGTGTCTACAACAGCCCCGAAATCATCCCCACTCACTTTCTTTACAATCCCGCAACATATTCCTAAATTCCTTAGTCGTTTTTTGTTATAATAAATGAATGGATGATGATAATGGAGGATGGAACGTTGACTACTGAATTAATGAATTGGAAGCATATATTTAAACTGGATCCAGCAAAGGAAATTTCTGATGAAGACCTTGATGCAATTTGTGAATCGGGAACAGATGCAGTAATTGTTGGGGGTACAGACAATATTACATTGGATAACGTTTTGGATTTATTATCAAGAATCCGCAGAAACTATACTGTCCCATGTATCCTTGAAATATCTGAAGAAGATGCACTTACTCCTGGATTTGATTATTACTTTATCCCAATGGTATTGAATTCGAAGGAAAAAAAGTGGATGATGGATGTGCAGCATCAAGCAATCAAGGAATATATCGATATGATGGAATACAGTGAAATCTACTTTGAAGGCTATTGTATCTTAAATGAAGATGCTAAAGCTTTTATTCATACAAATAGTTATTTGCCAGATGCAGACGATGTAAAAGCATATGCTTATATGGCAGAGCATGTTTTTCATTTACCGATATTTTATATGGAATATAGCGGAAAGTATGGCAATCCAGCGCTTGTAGAGGAAGTAAGTGATGTACTTGAAAATACATTGCTTTTTTATGGTGGCGGAATTGAGACTCCAGAGCAAGCAATTGAAATGAAGCAGCATGCAGATGTAATTATTGTTGGTAATAGCATCTATACAAATATTAAACAAGCTCTAAAAACAGTAGCGGCTGTTAAGAATTGAGCAGAGGACGGTGGAAAGATTGAGCTATACAGCGAATGAATTATTGAACGGATTGAATAAAGAACAGCGTGAAGCGGTACAGCATACGGAAGGACCGCTCCTAATTATGGCAGGTGCAGGAAGTGGAAAGACAAGAGTTTTAACCCATCGGATTGCATACTTATTAGAGGAAAAAGATGTTGCACCCAGAAACATTTTAGCAATCACTTTTACGAATAAAGCTGCTAGAGAAATGCGGGAAAGGGTGAAACGTCTGGTTGGCCCTGATGCAGAATATATGTGGGTTTCTACCTTTCACTCCATGTGTGTGCGTATTTTAAGAAGAGATATTGATCGAATTGGCTATGAAAGAAACTTCACAATTCTTGATAGCACCGATCAATTATCTGTCGTGAAACAAGTGCTTAAAAACCTTAATCTTGATCCTAAGAAGTTTGATCCAAGAGCAATGCTTGGACAAATCAGTGCAGCGAAAAACCAGTTAATCACAGAAATGGAATATGAAAATCAAGCTGGGAATTACTATGAACGTGAAGCAGCAAAAGTCTATACAGGATATCAAAAGATGCTCCGTAAAAACCAATCACTGGATTTTGATGATTTAATCATGCAGACAATCCATTTATTTAAACGTGTGCCTGAAGTGCTGGAATATTATCAGCGCCGTTTTCAATATATTCATGTGGATGAGTATCAGGATACAAACCATGCACAGTATTTTCTTGTAAAACAACTGGCAAGCCGCTTCAAAAACCTTTGTGTTGTAGGGGATTCTGATCAGTCAATCTATCGCTGGCGCGGTGCAGATATTACCAATATCCTGACATTTGAGAAGGATTATCCGAATGCAAAAACAATTATGCTTGAACAAAATTATCGTTCAACGCAATTTATTTTACAAGCGGCTAATAAAGTAATCGAAAAAAACACTGGAAGAAAACCGAAAAATCTCTGGACTGAAAATGCGGAAGGAAACAAAATATCTTATTATCAAGGTACGACGGAACAGGATGAAGCGCTCTATGTTGCAGATAAAATCCGTACACTGTTAAAAGAAGGCTACAGTGCAGATGATATTGCAATATTATATCGCACGAATGCCCAGTCCCGTGCAATTGAGGATACACTCGTTAAATCAAATGTCGCGTATCAAATGGTTGGCGGGACCCGTTTCTATGATAGAAAAGAAATTAAAGATATGCTTGCCTACCTGCGTCTCATTACGAATCCAAACGATGATTTAAGTTTTGAACGAGTTGTAAATGAACCCAAGCGCGGAATTGGGAAAACAACGATTGAAAAACTGAGAGTATATGCGGATATGAATGGAATTTCTTTCTCTGATACCGTAAAGGAAGTTGATTTTACTGGTGTTTCAAAGAAGGCAGCAAATGCACTTGCACAATTTGGTGAGCTAATATTGAACTTACAGCAGCAACAGGAGTTCCTGACAGCGACAGATATGGTTGAGCAGGTTCTGGAGCGAACAGGCTATGAAGAAATGCTGAAAAATGAGCAATCCCTTGAAGCCCAAAGCCGTTTGGAAAACTTAGAAGAATTTAAAACAGTAACACAGGAATTTGAAAAGACTGCTGAAGATAAGACACTTGTTGCATTCTTAACCGACTTGGCATTAATCGCTGATATTGATCGTGTTGATGAAGAAGAAAATGCGGAAGACGAAAAAATTACATTAATGACTCTGCATTCTGCAAAAGGTCTTGAGTTTCCGGTAGTCTTTCTAATTGGGATGGAGGAAAATGTCTTTCCTCACAATCGTTCCATGTTAGATGAAGAAGAGATGGAAGAAGAACGCCGTCTTGCATATGTTGGAATTACTAGAGCGGAAAAGGAATTGTATTTGACAAATGCTCGCATGCGGACGTTATACGGACGGACAAACACGAACCCTATGAGCCGGTTTATTAATGAAATTCCGAAAGAATTGATAGAAGGAATGGAAGAGGCAACAGAATCATTATTTGGCTTTGGCCGCAGCATTAATATAGTTGATGAAGAAAAGAGAACTCCGAAGCGAAGAGCGCAGCGTATTGAGCGTGAGCCTGGTGCAGAAACTAAGGAATGGAATCCCGGTGAAAAAGTAAATCATAAGAAATGGGGAACAGGGACGGTTGTACGTGTGCAAGGTGAGGGCGAAAAAATGGAACTGGACATCGCATTCCCAGCTCCGATAGGAATTAAGCGTCTCCTTGCTGCATTTGCCCCAATAACGAAAGAATAGAGGTGCTTCTTTTATAATGGATAAACAAAAAGCACAGGAACAAATCAATGCATTAAAAGAAGTTTTAAATCAATATAGCTATGAATATTATGTCGTGGATAAACCGACAGTTCCAGATGCAGAATATGATGTGAAATTAGCAGAGCTGCAAAAGCTTGAGACAGAATATCCCGAACTGGTTACGGCAGACTCTCCTACCCAGCGTGTTGGCGGTGCGCTCCTTGGAGGTTTTGAGAAGGTGCGGCACAATGTACCAATGCTTAGTCTGTCAAATGCATTTAATGAGACGGATCTGCGAGACTTTGCAAGGCGGGCCGAAAACGTGCTCGGTGATCATATTTCCTATGTTTGTGAACTGAAAATTGATGGGTTGGCAGTATCTTTAACCTATGAGGAAGGAAAATTTGTCCGGGGAGCAACACGTGGAGACGGCACAGTTGGTGAAGATATCACTGTAAATCTGCGTACAATCCGCAGTATCCCGCTTACTTTAAAGGAGAAGGAAACCCTAGAAGTACGCGGGGAAGTCTTTATGCCAAAAGCTTCCTTTGACAGCTTGAATAAAAAACGGGAAGAAAATGAAGAAGAATTATTTGCAAACCCTAGAAATGCTGCCGCAGGTTCTTTAAGACAGCTTGACCCGAAAATTGCGGCAAGCCGAAATCTGGATGTTTTTCTCTATGCAGTTGGCGAATGGAAAAATAGTGATTTAACAACACATAGTGCACGTTTAGACACATTAAAATCACTCGGTTTAAAGACAAATCCACTTTGGAAAAAATGTACAACTATCGAAGAAGTACTGGATTACGTCAATCATTGGACAACAGAAAGACCTAACCTGCCCTATGAAATCGATGGCATTGTGATTAAAATTGATGATCTCAATCAACAAGAAGAATTGGGCTATACAGCAAAAAGCCCGCGCTGGTCAATTGCTTATAAATTTCCTGCTGAAGAAGCAATGACAAAGCTGACTGATATTGAACTAAGTGTTGGACGAACAGGTGTTGTAACACCAACAGGGATTCTTGAACCAGTGAGAATTGCGGGTTCAACAGTGGGCCGTGCTTCCTTGCATAATGAGGATTTAATCCGAGAACAGGATATACGAATTGGTGACTTTGTAGTTGTAAAAAAAGCTGGAGATATTATTCCGAAGGTTGTTCGTTCGATACACGAAAAAAGAACAGGCGATGAAGTTGAGTTTCATATGCCTGAGAAATGTCCGGCCTGTGGAGCTGATCTCGTTCGTCTGGAAGAAGAGGTTGCACTGCGCTGTATTAACCCGAATTGTCCCGCTCAATTGATGGAAGGATTTATTCATTTTGTTTCTAGAAACGCAATGAATATTGATGGGCTTGGTGAAAAGGTTGTTATGCAGCTTTTCAATGCAGAGTTAATCCATACCATGGCAGACTTATATCGTCTTGAAAAAGAAGAGCTGCTGGAATTGGAGCGGATGGGTGAAAAATCAGTAACTAACCTGTTAAACGCAATTGAAGCGTCGAAGCAAAACTCCTTGGAAAAACTGATTTTTGGACTCGGCATTCGTTTTATAGGTGAGAAGGCTGCGCGAATCCTTGCAGAAGAATTTGGAACGATGGAGAAATTGCAAGAAGCAAACTATGAAGAACTGGTTACAATTGATGAAATTGGAGAAAAGATGGCGGATTCAATTGTTCAGTATTTCTCTGAAGAAAAAGTCAGCAAGCTTCTAAATGAATTAAGTGAGCTCGGCATCAATATGGAATATACTGGACCGAAGAGAGCAGCACAATCAGCGGATAGTATATTTGCAGATAAGACGGTTGTGTTAACCGGGAAAATGGAAAGTCTGAATCGAAATGAAGCGAAAGAAAAAATCGAGTCTCTTGGTGGAAAAGTAACAGGGAGTGTCAGCAAGAATACTGACATCGTAATTGCCGGAGAGGCTGCGGGTTCAAAGTATGATAAAGCTGTAAAGTTAGGAATTACCGTATGGAATGAAGAAGAGCTTATCGAGGCTTTGAAAGATTAATGAGGAGTGTTCGCTTATGAAAAAATTAACAATGTTATTACTATGTGCACTCCTGCTTCTGGCAAGCTGTGCACCATCATTCGATGATGAAGAAGAAGTATTGCAAAATGAGGGAGATTCTCCCGTAGAGACATCGATTGTTCCTGGAAGCCGTTTAGATGATGATACGTATCGAATGATTTTACCTTATCGTGTAAGTGAGGCGCGCGGACTGATTACAAGTCAATTAGCAAACCGTGTAGATATAGATGAAATGGAAGAGGGGCTGCGCCGCCATTCTACAGAGGTATTCAATCCAAATCAGCTTTATTTTCAAGAGGGCAGATATCTGACGAGCGATAAAGTAATTGAATGGATTGATGAATTAAATCCGAATCGCCAAGATAATTGGGACAAACAAAAACATGAAGATAATCCAAGGGTATTTTCACATGTACTTGAACAGAATTATTTAAAGTTGAATGACGATCAATCTGTTCAGCTTGCAGGAATATCCATCGGGATTGCGCTAAAATCCGTCTATACTTTTAACGAACAGAAAAACGGGCCAAGTTATTCTACTGATATACCAATGGATAAGATGCTTGAGAGCGGCTATAAAGTAACAGAGCATATTGTGAAAAGCCTGCGTGAAATGGAAGGACTCGGAGATGTGCCAATTCTAGTTGCACTGTACAGAGAAGAAGCGCAGTCTTCTCCTGTCCCAGGTAATTATGTTGCGAAAACAGTTGTCCAGGGCGGGAGCACAGCAATTGGAAAATGGGAAGATATTAACGAGGAGTACGTTCTTTTCCCATCAAAAGAGGCCAATGAAAAGTATGTAGACGATGCGGAAGTGTTTAATAGCTTTGGTAATCAGATTGCAGAGTTTTTCCCGAATTATGTAGGTACAATTGGTGAAGGTTATTATGTTAATGGTGAGCTTCAGCAAATGACACTGGAAATACCAATAGAGTTCTATGGAAAAGCTGAAGTTATTGGGTTTACCCAGCATGCTTATGATCTCGTAGATGAAACGTTTGATAATTATTTTGACCTTGAAATAAATATTACCTCAAAAGATAAGGTAGAAAGTCTTATTTATCGGGAAGCAAAAAAAGAAAAACCGACAATTCATATCTACCATTAATAGAAACGAAGATTTTAAAAGAAGAATACAGTTAGCGGATTAATATTTGAACCCTCAACATATTTGAATTACAATGTAGGATGGGAAGAAAGGTAATGCATTACCTGCATTAAAATCAATTGAGGAGGTTTTTAATATGGTAGTACCTTACAAACATGAACCTTTTACAGACTTCACTGTGGAAGAAAACAAACAAAAGATGGCAGAGGCAGTGAAACAAGTTGAGGCTGACTTTGGAAAAGAATATCCGCTTATTATTGGTGGGGAAAGAGTAACAACAGAAGATAAAATTAAAGTTGTAAACCCATCAAACAAAGATGAAGTCCTTGGCTATGTTTCAAAATCAAATAAAGAAATAGCTGAAAAAGCGATGAACGTTGCTGACGACACGTTTAAGACATGGAGAAAATCAGCACCTGAATTCCGTGCGGGCATCTTATTCCGTGCAGCAGCAATCATACGTCGTCGTAAATTCGAATTTACTGCACATCTTGTAAAAGAAGGCGGTAAACCTTGGAAAGAAGCAGATGCAGATACAGCTGAAGCAATTGACTTCCTTGAATACTATGGTCGTCAAATGCTTAAAATTAAAGATGGCGTGGAAATTAACAGCCGTCCAATCGAACATAACCAATTCCATTATATTCCATTAGGTGTTGGACTAGTTATCTCACCTTGGAACTTCTTATTTGCGATTATGGCAGGTACAACGGCAGCAGCAATGGTCACAGGTAATACTGTATTGCTTAAACCAGCAAGTACAACACCAATTATTGCGTATAAATTTATGGAAGTTCTTGAGGAAGCAGGTATGCCTAAGGGAGTAGTTAATTATATTCCGGGACCTGGAAGCGAAGTTGGAGACTACTTAGTTGACCATCCACGCACACGATTCATTAGCTTTACTGGATCTCGTGATGTTGGTACACGTCTGTTTGAGCGTGCAGGAGTTGTTCACGAAGGTCAAAAATGGCTAAAACGCACGATTATTGAAATGGGTGGTAAAGACACAATCGTTGTAGATAGTGAAGCAGACCTGGAATTAGCTGCGGAATCAATTGTCCAATCCGCATTCGGATTCTCTGGACAAAAATGTTCAGCATGTTCCCGAGCTGTTATCCATGAAGACGTTTACGAAGAAGTGAAGAATCGTGTTGTGGAATTAACGAAAGAATTATCAGTAGGCGATCCATCTGATAATACACATTATATGGGACCTGTAATTGACCAAGCTGCATACGATAAGATTATGAGCTATGTAGAAATTGGAAAAGAAGAAGGAGAACTGCTTGCTGGCGGAGAAGGCGATGATTCGAAAGGCTGGTTCATTAAACCAACAGTATTCGGTGATGTAGCTCCGAAAGCCCGCATTATGCAGGAAGAGATTTTTGGCCCAGTAGTTGCGCTTGCGAAAGCAAAAGACTTTGATGAAGCAATTGAAATTGCAAATAACACAGATTATGGTTTAACTGGTGCCGTAATTACGAACAACCGTGAGCACCTTGAACAAGCACGTGAGGACTTCCATGTTGGAAACCTTTACTTCAACCGTGGTTGTACAGCTGCAATTGTAGGTTATCAGCCATTTGGCGGATTCAATATGTCTGGAACAGATTCCAAAGCTGGTGGACCAGACTATCTGATTCAGCATATGCAAGGTAAAACAACTTCAGAAATGTTATAAAAATTTATTGTTTAAATAGAAGATTTCTCAGAAAATCACCATCTTTAGTGCAATTTTGCATGAAAAGATGGTGATTTTTCCTCTCAGAGGAAAATTAACGATTTTTAACCCCGATAACTCTACCTAAAATCTATAATTTTCCCAATATGAATTTTTTGAAATTATGATATACTATTAATATACTAATTAATCATAAGAATGCAGGGTGAATATATGATTGATATTGGCTCATTCATTAAATTACAGAGAACAAAACAAAAAATGACTTTGGGTGAGCTGGCAGACGGAATTGTTTCAGTCTCTTATCTGTCAAAAATTGAAAATCTGAAAACGGATGCGAGCCCGAATATTATTCAGCTTCTCTGCAATCGACTTGGCATCGAACTTAATAATAATCTGGAAGATGTCATTAAAGAGAAGTGTGAAGAATGGTATAGTATGCTTTTCTACAATCAGGATGTAGAAATGATTATAGAAGGCTATGAAAATATTCAACTATTATTGGATCGCAATCTCTCTGAAAACATGGTTCTCTTTGAGATTCATAAGATACGCTATTTCTTAATCTTAGGCGATAGCCAATCTGCATTAAACCAAATCAATAAACTGAATAAAATGATAAACTCATTTGAATCGAAGGAACTTTATTTCTGGTTTAAATTCCGTGGAAATTACAGTTCATCGATTGGTGAAGTTGAAAGTGCGACAGAAAAGTATCAAAAAGCTGAGAAAATCATTCGCAAGCTGGACCTCTCTGAAGAAGAACTGGCAGATTTGCAATACACAATGTCCATTACATACAGCAAGTTAAGACAGACATTGGAATCAATTGATTACGCCAATATGGCATTGGATATCTTTATGAAAAAGTATAATTTCCTGCGCTGCGCCCAGTGCCACGTAGTTTTAGGCATATCCTACAGGAGATTGAAAATGTACGATAAGGCGATTGAAAACTATAATTTGGCAAAGCACTTGGCGACAATAGATAATAATAATGAAATTATTCAGTTGACAAACCAGAACCTTGGATTTTTATATGCAGCTAAAGGCAGTGATGATGAAGCTGTTAAATTTTACAGTGAAATTGTGGTAGATCCTGAGGTTGAGGCTTATGAAAAGCTCGCTGCTCTCACACAACTTATTAAAGTTTATTATGAGAATGAACAACTCGAAAAAGCGAATGAAATGTCAGAAATAGCATTAAAGCTGCTTGATGAAAATCAGAATGAAGTGGAACATGAATACTATCATAATGTTATTCATACTTATTATTACGCTATTAATAAACAATCCGATAAGTTTACGGCTTTGGTAAAGGATAGTTTTATTCCTTTCTTAAAGAAACATAAGGACTATGCAAACCTTGTTATAATTGCACAAATGCTGGCAAAGCATTATGAATCGATACATAAATACAAGGATGCAACTAAATATTATAAACTCGCCAATTTTTCATATAAAGAGTTATCAAACATTTAAAGGAGGGATGTTAAATGAAAAAGTTTGTTTCCAGTATAATCTTGGGTGCAATGCTTGTCACAGGACTCTTCTTAGTAGCAAATGCAACAGCAGATGAATTAGCTGTTAATGGTGAAAGGCACCCCCCAATCTTTATGCCAACCTTTTCTGACGAAGTAGAACAATAAGAAGTATTGTTTATTATCCCCAATAATAAATATCACTTGCCTGAAATGGAAAATATCCATTTCAGGCTTTTTTTATTTAAAATCCAGTGCTTGCCGAGGTCAATACTTCTCTGCTATTATCATTAGTGATATAATATACAAATGAGTTAATCTGATTATAGTCAATCTAAAGCTGGGAGGTACAAGCTGTGGAAAATATATCAAAAGAACAGGTGAAACATGTTGCTGATCTGGCTAGACTTGCAATTACTGATGAAGAAGCGGAAAAGCTGACAGCTGAACTTAGAAGTATCATCAAATATGCAGAAGAACTGAATGAACTCGATACAACAGATATTGAGCCAACAACACATGTACTGAATTTGGTAAATGTGATGCGCAAGGATGAGCCAAAAGAATGGATTACACAGGACGAGGCATTAAAAAATGCGCCTGATAAAGACAATGGTCACTTCAGAGTGCCATCAATATTATCAGAGTAGACGAATGCTCGTTTAGAATAAGGAGGAAATGCGTTCATGTCATTATTTGACCATTCAATTAGAGAGCTAGAAGAGAAGCTACATAATAATGAAATTACTGCTCAGGATTTGGTTAAAGCTTCCTTTGATCGAATTAAAGAAGTGGATGACCAAATTCACGCGTTCATCACACTCGATGAGGAAAGCGCAATGAAAGAAGCAGAAGAATTAGACAAAAATCCTGAGAAGACAAGTCTTTTTGGTCTTCCTGTTGGAATAAAAGATAACATTATGACAAAAGGTCTAAGAACAACATGTGCAAGTATGATGTTAGATAACTTTAATGATCCGCTATATGATGCAACAGTTATCGAAAAGTTAAAAGCAGAAAAAACAGTTACAGTTGGAAAATTAAACATGGATGAATTTGCTATGGGTTCAGGTACAGAGCACTCTGCATATGAACCAACAAAAAATCCATGGAATATTGAGCATGTTCCAGGCGGATCAAGTGGCGGTTCCGCTGCAGCAGTTGCGGCTGGAGAAGTCTTATTTGCACTTGGCTCAGACACAGGCGGTTCGATTCGTCAGCCAGCAGCATTTTGCGGTGTAGTTGGAATGAAGCCAACTTATGGACGAGTATCCCGTTTCGGTTTAGTTGCTTTTGCATCTTCTCTTGACCAGGTGGGGCCAATCACACGGACAGTTGAAGACAATGCACGTGTGCTTGAAGTTATTGCCGGACAGGACGAACGTGATTCCACAAGTGCGAACGTTGAAGTGCCTAAGTATACAGAAGCTCTGAAACAAGATATTAAAGGCATGAAGATTGCCGTACCTAAGGAATACCTTGCTGAAGGTGTATCAGAAGAAGTAAGAAATGCTGTCATGGAAGCTCTTAAAGTATATGAATCACTTGGAGCTACATGGGAAGAAGTATCTTTGCCACACTCGAAATATGCACTTTCAACATACTACCTTCTGTCTTCTTCAGAAGCATCAGCAAACCTTGCTCGCTTTGACGGTGTACGTTATGGTGTTCGTTCTGAGAATGCAGATAACCTGGTTGATATGTATAAAATGTCAAGAAGTGAAGGCTTTGGTGAGGAAGTAAAACGCCGAATCATGCTTGGAACTTTTGCACTCAGCTCAGGGTATTACGATGCATATTATAAGAAAGCACAAAAAGTGCGTACTTTAATTAAAAATGATTTTGATAAAATCTTTGAAGAATATGATGTCATCATTGGACCGACAACACCAACTCCTGCATTTAAAGCGGGCGAAAAAATTGAAGATCCATTAATGATTTATGCAAATGATATATTAACAATTCCTGTGAACTTAGCTGGCGTGCCAGGACTATCACTCCCATGTGGCTTCTCAGAAAAAGGGCTGCCGATTGGCTTGCAAATCATTGGAAAATACTTCGATGAAGAAACAGTATATCGTGCAGGCTATGCATACGAGCAAGCAACAGATTTCCATAAACAACGCCCCGAGCTTGGAGGTGTAAGCAAATGAATTTTGAAACAGTAATTGGCTTAGAGGTACACGTTGAATTAAAAACGAAATCAAAAATATTCAGCCCAAGTGTTAATGCTTTCGGCGATAAACCAAATACAAATATTAACCCGGTTGACCTTGCTTATCCAGGTACATTACCTGTTCTTAATGAGGAAGCAGTAAACTTTGCAATGAAAGCTGCAATGGCACTAAATTGTGAAGTTGCAACCTATACAAAATTTGACCGTAAAAACTATTTCTATCCAGATAACCCAAAGGCATATCAAATTTCACAATTTGATCAGCCGATCGGTGAAAATGGCTGGATTGAGATTGAAGTAAATGGCAAGAAGAAACGGATTGGTATTACTCGCATCCATATGGAAGAGGATGCAGGTAAACTGACACATGGAGAAGATGGCTACTCTTATGTAGACTTTAACCGTGCTGGCACACCACTGGTTGAAATTGTATCTGAGCCTGATTTGCGCTCACCAGAGGAAGCATATGCCTACCTTGAAAAACTTAAAAATATTATTCAATATACAGGTGTCTCTGATGTGAAGATGGAAGAAGGTTCGCTTCGTTGTGATGCGAATATCTCGCTTCGTCCGATTGGTCAAGAGAAATTCGGAACAAAAGCAGAACTGAAGAACTTAAACTCCTTCTCCTTCGTTCAAAAAGGTTTGGAATACGAAGAGAAACGCCAAGAAAAAGTACTTCTTTCCGGTGGAGAAATACTTCAAGAAACACGCCGTTATGATGAAAAAACAAAAGAAACAATTCTGATGCGTATAAAAGAAGGCGCAGATGATTATCGTTATTTCCCAGAGCCTGATCTTGTAACACTGCATATTGATGATGCATGGAAGGAACGAATTAAAAATGAAATACCAGAACTTCCAGATGCACGAAAAGCACGCTATGTAAGTGAACTAAAACTGTCTGAATATGATGCAGGTGTGCTTACAAGCTCTAAAGAAATGGCTGATTTCTTTGAAGCAGCTGCAGACCAGGGTGCAGATGTGAAACAAGCATCAAACTGGTTAATGGGTGAAGTTTCTGCTTACATGAATAAGCATTTAAAAGAGCTGCATGACTTAGCAATTACACCTGAAGCACTGGCAAAAATGATTAAGCTGATTGAAGACGGAACAATTTCTTCTAAGATTGCGAAGAAAGTTTTTGCAGAGCTCGTGGAAAAAGGCGGAGATCCTGAGAAAATCGTTAAAGATAAAGGACTCATTCAGCTTTCTGATCCTGTTAAATTGAAGGAAATTATTAATCAGATTCTTGATGAAAATGAACAATCCATTGTTGACTTCAAAAATGGTAAAGATCGAGCAATCGGCTTTTTAGTCGGCCAAACAATGAAAGCAACAAAAGGACAAGCAAACCCGCCAATGGTAAATAAGATTCTAAATGAGGAATTAAATAAGCGCTAAATTGAAATGTATAAAAAGAGACTCCCGTTTCCTTGGGGAGTCTCTTTTTGATAGCTTGGACTTTTAAAATCAGCGAAAAAGGATTATGATAAAAGATGATGATGTAAAATAAGAACCCTTTTTTGAATCAGGGGGAGGAAATATAATGAAGAAAGCTCGGGTTATTTATAATCCAACAGCTGGAAAAGAAGCTGTGAAAAAGGAATTGCCATATATATTGGAAACATTAGAGATTGCCGGATATGAAACTTCTGCACATGCCACAACGAGTGAAGGTGATGCAACAGAAGCAGCAAAGGCAGCTGTAGAACGCAGATTTGACCTTGTAGTTGCAGCAGGTGGAGATGGAACAATAAATGAAGTGATCAAGGGGATTGCAGAACAATCCTACCGTCCAAAACTTGGAATTATCCCAGCAGGAACAACGAATGATTTCGCACGGGCATTACAAATCCCACGCGATATTAAAAAAGCTGTGGGGATTATCGCTAACGGCAAAGATATGCATTTAGATATCGGTAAAGTAAATGATAATTATTTTATTAACATTGCTGGTGGGGGTCAGTTAACGGAGCTGACATATGACGTTCCAATTAAGCTGAAAACAATGCTTGGACAACTTGCATATTATATAAAGGGTATCGAGATGCTTCCATTTCTAAAACCATCACATGCACGAATTGAATATGATGATGGTGTGATTGAAGAAGATATTATGCTATTCTTAATCTCAAATTCAAACTCTGTTGGCGGCTTTGAAAAACTGGCTCCAGATGCCAAGCTGAATGACGGTTATTTTGATTTGCTGATTTTAAAGAAGATAAATCTTGCAGAGTTTATTCATATTGCAAGTCTTGCTTTACGGGGGGCTCATTTAAATAATGATAACATTATTTATGTGAAGTCAAAGAAGGTTAAAGTAAATCCTTCAGAGAAAATGATGCTTAATCTTGATGGAGAGTATGGCGGTTTGCTCCCAGGAGAATTTATAAATTTGAAACAGCATATTGAGTTCCTTGTCCCTGAAGAATTTGCAAGGATACAGGGGAAAGAGTAAAAATCACCTTCAAATGTCAGCTATAGCTGATATTTGAGGGTTTTTAAGTAGGAGAAGCAAGTTCGTGTATGGTAAGATGTAAGAAGTAAAAATTAGCGTGATAAAGGAAGATATAAAATGGCAAAAAGTTCAGCCCCAGTTAAGAAAAATGAATATATCACTTTGACTTTCGAAGATTTAACACATGAGGGAAATGGTGTTGGCAAAATCGATGGCTATCCATTATTTGTGCCATATGCGCTTCCTGGAGAAGAAGCGGTAGTTAAAGTCTTAAAAGCAAATAAAAAATTCGGCTATGGAAAATTAGTCGAAATGAAAAAGGAAAGCACGGAAAGAGTAGATCCTCCATGTAATGTATATTATAAATGCGGCGGCTGCCAGCTCCAGCATATGAGTTATGAGCTGCAGCTTGATATGAAGCAAAATCAGGTGAAAAATGTGATGCGTAAAATCGCACATCTTGATCATGTGCCAATTCATCCAACAATTGGTCTTGAAGATCCATGGCGTTATCGCAACAAAGTGCAAATTCCAGTTGGAGAGAAAAATGGTGAGTTAATCACTGGATTTTACCGGATGCGCAGCCACGATATCATTGATGAGATGGAGCGCTGCATTATTCAGGATGAGACAAATGATATCATTGTCGACGCTGTTCGTGAGATTGCCAATGATTTAGGAATATCAGCATATGATGAAGATAAGGATCGTGGAGTGCTGCGTCATATCATGGTGCGCACAGGGAGAACAACAAAGGAAATTATGGTCGTCCTTATTACAAGAACGGATAAGCTGCCTCATCAGGAAGAACTTATTCAACGTCTTACAGAAGCCCACCCACAGATTAAATCCATCGTTCATAATATTAATCGCAAGAGAACCAATGTAATCTTCGGCAGAAAAACAAAGGTAATTTGGGGAGAGGAATACATTTATGATACGATTGGCGACATTCGTTTTGCAATCTCACCACGTTCCTTTTATCAGGTAAACCCTGAACAAACAAAAGTACTGTATGATAAAGCATTGGAATATGCCCAAATCGATGAAAATGATGTTGTCATCGATGCTTATTGCGGTATAGGCACAATCTCTCTGTTCCTAGCACAAAAAGCGAAAAAGGTATACGGAATTGAAATCGTACCAGATGCAATAGAAGATGCAAAGATGAACGCGAAAATAAATGGAATAACAAATGCTGAATTTGTTGTAGGTGAAGCAGAGAAAGTAATGCCAGAATGGAAAAATCAGGGCTTTACTCCAGATGTGATTGTTGTGGATCCGCCACGCAAGGGCTGTGAGCCTGAGTTTCTTCATGCAATGATAGAAATGGAACCAAAACGGATTGTTTATGTCTCCTGTAACCCATCGACATTAGCAAGAGACCTTGTGATTTTAGAAGAAGGCGGTTATGAGACAAAAGAAGTTCAGCCGGTGGATATGTTTAGTCAGACGAATCATGTTGAGGCTGTTACATTATTGGAAAGACGAGTGTAGCCCCAAAATAAACTCTTGCTTGTCAAAATAAACATTTGCTAACTTCAACACCAATTCTGTAAGAATAAATATTTGCTTTTTCAATATAAAACTCATTAAAACCTCGGGTTTTCCTCATCAGGAGCCCGAGTTTTTTCATGCCTATTCCAATATCTTTTCAATACAGTTATGTTCCTAACCCATTGATATTACAGGGTTTGTCCAGTATCCTACTCAATATAAATTCAATAATAATTCAATACTTATCCAATATTATTCTCTTTACTCCCGACCTCTTTTCTCCATTATCTTTCTCTGTTATTTTTCGCAAATCTTTATTATAACTCCCCAAAAATGGTGAAAAAGAAGTCGAAAAGGGCCCGAAAAACGGTCATTTTTGATCCGAAAAAGTCCAAAAACGGGGGTTCCGTAGCAAAACTTTATTTTAACTCGAACGGTGGAATGCGGGTTTGAGGTGGGGGTAAAATCAGGTGTTTATTTTAATGGTACATAGTAGTGAAAAGAAATTTAGTTTGGTTTGTAATATTTCATCAAAATTGTGGTTGTAAGAGATAAGAGTAAAGAATTGGTGATAACACAAATAAGTCAATGTTATACTGATAACTGAAGGTAAAGACTGGAGTTAAGGTGTGATTCATTTAGTTGTTTCTGTGATGGAAGAAAGAAAAAGCGATGATTCTCATGTCATTAAGGGGGGATCTATATAAGTAATAGTGTAAGGGATATAGATAGGCTGAAGTATCATGTAAAGCAATTAATAAAGGATAATTCGCATAGAGAAGTTACACCACAAACCAAGTATAAAACATTAGGTATCTACATGATTTATATAGAAAATTTTACTAATGATAAAGTTGTCCCTATATATATTGGGCAATCGAAAGATATATAAAGAAGATATAAGCAACATTATTGGGAGTGTAAAATAAACTGTGTAAGTGAGAGAGCGTACGGCTCTTACTTCGCAGTTTACTTTTTTATTGTTAGAATAAATATATGACGATTGGGAGGTTATTCTATTGACTAAGTCGAATCGAAATCAGAAATCAGCTGAATTAGCGAAACAGATTCTAGAAAACTACCAACCAGAGACCGTAGAAGATATGCAGAACGCACTCAAAGATATATTTGGACCAATGTTTGAAACAATGTTAAAGGGTGAGATGAACCACCATTTAGGCTATGAAGCAAACAATAAAGAAGAAAAACAAACAGAAAACAGACGAAATGGTTATGGGAAGAAAACCATTAAAACAAGCTCGGGTGAAGTAGATATCAAAGTGCCAAGAGATCGTGATGGTTCCTTTCGTCCTAAACTGATTCCAAAGAGAAAAAAGGATGTCTCTGCGATCGAAAACAAAGTAATTTCCATGTATGCACGCGGGATGTCACAGCGAGATATTTCGTCAACCATTGAGGACATCTATGGATTTTCAGTATCTCATGAAATGGTCTCAGATATCACCGACCAAGTCCTTCCAGATCTAGAGGAATGGCAGGCTCGTCCTTTAAGTAACTGTTATGCGTTTGTTTTTGTGGATTGTATGTACACGACGATTCGTAATCAGTATGAGACAAGGAAATATGCCGTCTACACCATTTTAGGATATACCATAGAGGGCAATAAAGAAATTCTCGGGTTATGGCTCAACGAAACGGAAAGTAAGCATAAATGGATGCAGATTTTCGATGAGATAAAAGCTAGAGGTGTCGAAGATATTTTCTTTATATCGATGGATGGCGTGAGTGGCTTAGAGGAGGGTGCACAAGCTATTTTCCCTAAAGTCATTATTCAACGCTGCATCGTTCACTTGATTCGTAATTCCATTAAATATGTTCCAAGCAAAGATTATAAAGCTTTCACTCAAGCATTAAAGAAAGTATATAGTGCCCCCAGCTTAAAGGCCTGTATCAGTGCCTTTGAATCATTTAAACAACAATGGGCCACCTATTCAGGGGCCATTGATGTATGGACGAGGAACTTTAGCCATGTGGAACAACTTTATGATTACGGAAGTGCCATACGAAAGATTATGTATACCACAAATGCGGTAGAGAGTATCCATTCCAGCTTTCGGAAAGTAACCAAAAAAGGGGCATTCCCGAATGAGAACGCCCTCTTGAAAGTATTATATCTGCGTGTGAAAGAACTTGAAACCAAATGGGAAGGTGGCTACATTCAAAACTGGGCAATGGTTATGAACCAGCTTCTTCTTCATGATGAACTGAAAGATAGAGTGTTAAAGTACCTTGAGTAAATAGGCACTTACACACTTTATTTGACAAGCCCGTTTTAGCAATCTATCTTATCTCTACGTATCTTTATTCAACTATGTAGCCCCAAAATAAACTCTTGCTTGTCAAAATAAACATTTGCTAACTTCAACACCAATTCTGTAAGAATAAATATTTGCTTTTTCAATATAAAACTCATTAAAACCTCGGGTTTTCCTCATCAGGAGCCCGAGTTTTTTCATGCCTATTCCAATATCTTTTCAATACAGTTATGTTCCTAACCCATTGATATTACAGGGTTTGTCCAGTATCCTACTCAATATAAATTCAATAATAATTCAATACTTATCCAATATTATTCTCTTTACTCCCGACCTCTTTTCTCCATTATCTTTCTCTGTTATTTTTCGCAAATCTTTATTATAACTCCCCAAAAATGGTGAAAAAGAAGTCGAAAAGGGCCCGAAAAACGGTCATTTTTGATCCGAAAAAGTCCAAAAACGGGGGTTCCGTAGCAAAACTTTATTTTAACTCGAACGGTGGAATGCGGGTTTGAGGTGGGGGTAAAATCAGGTGTTTATTTTAATGGTACAACGAGTGAAACACGAATAAACAATTGGCAATCATAATAAACATTTGCTTTTTCAATATAAAAATCAATAAAAACTCAGGTTTTCTTCCATATGAACCTGAGTTTTTTCATGTCTTTTCCAATGAATAATCAATATTTTATGTCTCCAAACTCTTCTAGTTAATGTGTTTTTTAGATATCCCACTCAATATTAAATCAATACTGTCTGAATATTTTGCTCTTCATTTTTTATTTCATTCTCCGCTCAGTGTGTTCGGTTATCATTACGCTCGGCATGACCAAAGAAGGAACCGTCATTTACCCTTGACTGAGATTGAAATACACTATATAATAAACACTGAATTTTAAACGGTAGGAGGATTATTATAAAATGACACATTCGATGAGACTTCGTTTCCCAACTTTGAACCAGTAATTGAATATGTTCAAAGGCTCTGTTTTGTGTATACAGAGTAAACGGGATTAGTCTGTCCTTTTTTAATAATCTTTATTTCATATTGATAATAGTCCTCATATATTTTTAGTCTGTCGACCTGCTTTATTAATTTAGAACCGGGTTCCCTGCTGCTAAATTTATATGAAATTGAAATATGTAATATTCGGAAAGGCAGCTTGTTCTGCCTTTCTTTATTTTTCATTGAAAAAGTACCTTTGTTTAGGAACAAGAACTCAGAATACTTTCGCCAAATGGTGAAAATTTCCAGAACTTCTATTGGATTCATTGTTCTGCTAGAGGTAAGATTTTAAGTCGCTCTTTATATGATAAGGATGGGTTTCTTTCCCTTTACTCAAAATCACAGGCAGATGCTTGTGATTTTTTTATATGGGGGTAGGAAAAATGGAAAACCAAAATTGGAAACGGAAATTTTATGTGATTTATACAGGGCAGTTCTTTTCCTTATTAAGTAGTGCTGCCATTCAATTTAGTATTATCTGGTGGTTAACTGATTCCACCGGCGGATCGCCACTTGTCCTGACGATTGCTGGCCTTGCGGGATTTTTGCCACAAGCATTAGTTGGCCCATTTGCAGGCACAATTACGGACCGTTACTCGCGAAAGTTGATGATGATACTGTCAGATATGACTGCAGCTCTTGGGAGTCTGCTCTTATTTATAACAATGTATTTTAATGATTCAAGTATACCATTGGTGATTGTTATCTTAGCCATACGTTCTCTTGCAACGGCATTTCATATGCCGGCAATGCAAGCATCTATTCCTTTACTTGCACCTGAAGAGCATCTTACAAAGGTAGCAGGCTGGGGACAGACAATAAGTTCTATTTCAAATATAGCAGGACCAGCAGTTGGGATGTCGTTACTTGCGGTTAGCTCTCTTGAATGGGTATTGATGTTAGACGTTTTTGGTGCTGCTATTGCAAGTAGTATTTTACTATTTATTCACATCCCAAGGGTGTCAGAAACAGAAAAAGAAATATCTGTTAGCCTTATTGCTGAAATGAGAGAAGGCTATCATGCGATAGTGAAGCATCCAGTTGTTTTGAAGTTAACTATTACAATGACCATTGTGGCTATGCTTTATATTCCACTTGGCACTTACTTTCCACTTATGACACGCGACTATTTCAATAGAGGTGTTGTAGATGCTGGAATAGTGGAAATTATTTTTGCAGCTGGATTAATTGCTGGTGGTGCATTATTAGGTGTACTGGGTGATCGCCTCGATAAAATAAAAACAATGGCTGCAGGAATGCTGTTGATGGGGGTTGCATTATTCATTTCCGGTATAGTATCTTCGTCATTGTTCATTGTTTTTTCCGTGATGGCTGGTTTGATTGGTTTGTCTGGACCATTGTTTTCAGCACCATTCTATGCCTTAATTCAAACGGAAATACAACCTCATCTCTTGGGTAGAGTTTTTAGTTTTGTGACAAGTCTTTCGTTATTAGCAACTCCACTTGGTTATGTGGTAGCTGGAGTTTTGATTGAACATACAAGTGTTGCGACATTGTTTTCTATTATAGGTATTTTGATTATCACAAATGCAGTTATAACAAGTAAAGTGAAATAGGGGGAGATATTCATGCAATTTTTACTGTTTTTTTGATACGAGCTTGTACTTGAAATAGAAGCTCGTATCGGTCCTGGCTATCGGTACGAAATTATTAATTTTCGGGAGGTAGCAAACATGGAAAAAGTATGTTTTGAATTAGAAAATATAGAGTTAAATTATTTAGATAAAAAGGTAATAGAAATAGAACGTTTAGCTGTACATCAGTTTGATCGTATCGGAATTGTTGGAAAAAATGGTGCAGGAAAGAGTACATTATTAAAGTTGCTCGCAGGAATCGTTCATCCATCTAGTGGAATAGTCAAACATCACGTGGAGTTTGCTTATTTTGACCAATTAACAGCACCTAACGAATTAGAGATTGATTACGATTTGAAAGGGAAATTGTCGATTCCAGAAACTGAAATCAGAAACTTTAGCGGCGGTGAACAAACTAGGCTCAAACTGGCACAAATTTTCTCCAGCAATCATGAAGTTCTGCTAATTGACGAGCCAACCACGCATCTTGATGCAGATGGTAAACAGTTTTTTATCGAAGAATTGATGTACTATTATGGTGCACTTGTACTTGTAAGCCATGACAGGTATGTATTAGATCAACTGGTGACGAAAATCTGGGAAGTGGAAGATGAGAAAGTAACGGAATATACAGGGAGCTATACCGAATATGTTCGTCAAAAAGAGCTTGAGAAGAAACAATTACTAGAACAGTACGAGAAATATGTAACAGAAAAAACACGTCTACTGAAAGCTGCTGAGGAAAAAATGCAAAGGGCGGAAAAAGTAACACAAGGAAATAAAAAAGTTACAAAAGTTAAAGGAAATCGAATGTTTGAAACGAAATCAAAAGGTACGAGCCAAAAGTCCATGCAACGTGGAGCAAAAGCGATTGAACAGAGAGTGGAACAACTCAAATCGGTAGAAACTCCTAAAGAAGAGAAAATCATTCGTTTTCATCAGTCAAATGCTCTTCAATTACACAATAAGTTCCCGATAATGGGGGAGAGTTTAACACTCAAAGCAGGTGATGAAACACTTCTCAGAGAAACAAATTTTCAATTTCCGTTAGGCAAGACGATTGCTATTACAGGTAAAAACGGTTCAGGAAAAACAACGTTGCTTCGCCATATTTTACAGGAAAGTGAAGGGATTACGATTTCACCAAAAGCGGTTATCGGCATTTATGAACAAACGGACTATCAGTTTACAAAGGATGAAACTGTACTGGAATTCATGAAAAAGAGAAGTGATCTCGATGAGGGTAAAATTCGTTCTGTTCTTCACTCTATGAACATTACAGGAAATGATTTAAAAAAGAATGTCCGTAATTTAAGCGGTGGGGAGGCTATTCGTCTAGTATTGTGTCAGCTATTCTTAGGAAGATATAATATACTCATTTTGGATGAGCCCACGAACTTTTTGGATGTTTTTTGTATTGAAGCGCTGGAACGATTTTTAAAAGAATATGAAGGAACGGTAATCTTTGTATCGCATGATCGAACCTTTGTTGATAGAGCAGCTGATTGCATTTATGTCATAAAGAATCAAAAGTTAGTATTAAAAGATTAGTGTTAAAAGCGGAGAAGGTATGTTAGGGGAGTCCTTCAAGATGCAGTATCACACGATGCTAATTTCTATTATATGCAGCTGCTACATTCTTCTTCTCCGCGCTAAAAAGATTGGTATTTTTGAACGGCAAAGGAATAAAGAAGTGTGGCAGGTAGTCTATAATGTAATCAATTGTTAATCAACTGGTGCTGCCAATCAAAACTCAATATAAAATCAGGCTGGATCCAATAGTGATTCAGTCCTTTTTTTGTCCAATACCTTACATTATTTCAGGTTGCTGAATTTGGTAAGATTTACAAGCAACCCATTAGTTGCTTCTTATTGACGTGCAACTAATAGATTGCGTATAATAAAAATATGAAATGGAAAAAGGATGCTATATTCAAAGCACTTGCTGACTCAACTCGGCGACTAATATTAGACGAACTATCCGAACGCAAAGAAATAACCTTGTATGAACTTATGTCACGTCTTATTATGAAACACAATCTTACCATCTCTCGTCAAGGGATAGCCAAACATCTTTCTATATTAGAAGAGGCCGGTCTTGTAAAGTCACAACGAAAGGGGAAATATCGAGTACTTACATTCGACAACGAACCACTCAGAAACTTGCTGAAAGGGTGGATTGAGTAATTTAATTTACAAGAAACAAGAATAATATATCCCGAAGGCGTAATTAAGTGAACAAAAGTTTATGAAGATACGTTGTGTCTTTCGGATATTTCTAACTAACAGCTTGGTTATGCACGGTACCACATATACATTGTAGACATTACAGGAGGAAAGATATATGAAAATCATAGTTACTAGTTTATTTGTTGAAGATCAAGATAAGGCATTAGAGTTTTATTCAGAAACGCTGGGCTTTGTAAAAAAGCACGATGTACCAGCAGGGGAATTTAGATGGATAACGCTTGTATCTCCAGATAACCAAGACGGTACGGAGCTTGTACTTGAACCAAATGATAATCCAGCTGCTAAAGATTACCAAAAGAAATTAGTTGAGCAAGGTATCCCAGCAACAATGTTCGGCGTATCAGATGTTCAAAATGAATACGAAAGATTATTAAAACACGGTGTGGAGTTTACTATGAAGCCGACAGAGATGGAAGATATCACAATAGCTGTTTTCGATGATACATGCGGTAATCTCATTCAGATAATTGAGCATAAGTAACCTTATCTAACCTCGTCCTATAATTAGGGCGGGGTTTTGCGTTTTAAGGTCAAAAATAAAGGCCTAAAATTTAACTAAAGCCTAAAAGAAATTTTATGATAATCCTTTAGGCTTTACTATCCTAATCTAAGTCCATCTCTTGATTTTCATAAATATAATTATGCTTATATGAATTACTTAAATTTAGTATTTTATCTATTCTTTTTTGTTCTTTAGAAAGTATTATTAATTCACAAGCATCAATGACTGCTACTACAAAGTCACAGTTAGAACTGAGGAAATCTCTTATGCTTTTTATAGAAGGATAACTTAATTGCTCTTTAAAGTAGACAGAAAAAGTAAAAAAAATAGGATAATATGGTTTTGGCTTCAGGTATTTTCTTATTTCGAGATTTGTAAATAAATCATTGTCAGCAGTAATTAAACTGTTGGAGGAAAAAGTTAATATTTCTTCATGCTCTCCTCTTCTCCAAAAGGAGTCTTCGCTAAGCTCATTCTTTAGTAATTTCTCTAAAATGTTTCCGTATTCATTTGGTATCTGAAACCTTATTCCGATAATGTTCATTGTCTTCTCCTTATGGTTTAGCTGGGGTCGGCCAATCCCAGTATAATGGTAATGGTATTTTTGAAATTTTATTATTAAGGGACTTTTCCGATAATAAAATGATACCACTTTCTTTTGAGTATGAATACTTGATGTTTGATTATTTTCATGAAATGTGTTGGACATGCATTATATATTTCTGCTAAATTTCCAAATGGATTTTCGCAATAAACGACACAATTCAGTTTTTCCAGGGATAATATGCACGTGGCATACGTTATTTCTGCTATACTATAAAAAAGGAAATAAATGGATGGTGTATTGATGAAAGATACAGAAAAAATTACAATTAATACGAATGCAGTAGACTCAGAAAAAGTCGAATTAATGGTGGATGAGGGATTTTATTCAAATCGTGCTGATTTTATAAAAACATCCGTACGTAATCAATTAAATGCTCACTCTCGTACTATTGAGGATGTGATCACAGTAAAATCCTATGAAATAGGGATAAACTATTATGACCGTAAATCACTTGAACAAATATTGGAGCAAAATAAATTACTGAATATTAAAGTAGTAGGCATGCTTGTTCTAAAAGATGATATTGACGTGGAATTAGCAAAGAAAACGATAAATTCAATAAAGGTTTTTGGTGTGCTTAAAGCAAGTCGTGAACTAAAGATAGCGTTAAGGAAGTAATCGCTTGTGGGATGAAGGCAGCGTTGAAATAAAAAATCGAGTGTTCTTATTTAAACACTCGATTTTCATATACTAACCTCTGATTGTCACGCCGCAGTTGCGTTACGCCAATAAGAGTTTAAGCATTGTATTTAAGAAACCATTTCCTACCGAGTTAATGTGTCAATGAAATGAGCCACACCATCTTCTTGATTGGAGAGGGTGACTTCATGACAGAGTTTTTTTATTTCTGTGTCTGCATTTCCCATTGCTGCACTTCTTCCCGCTATTTTCAGCATGGATATATCGTTGAAGCTGTCTCCTACTGCAGCAGTTTCAGCTAACTTGATATTTAGTTTATTAGCAAGGATTTTCAAAGCATTTCCTTTCGAAGCGTTTTTATGTTCCAATTCAAAATTATGATTGGCAGATGTAACGATGGTCACATCTTTTGCTTGATGGAATTTTTGCCATCCTTGTTGCAGTTTTTCTGCATTGAATGAAAATGCAAGTATATTATAAATATCGATATCCTTTTCTAAAAGGTCTTTATATGAATTGATAAATGTATAGCCAGTTTGACTGAATTGCTTATTCGCAGCATGCTTCATCCGGTCAATGCTAACTTTTGGGTTGGCGCTTATTGCTCTGTCCATCTCAATGGCTAGAAGCTCTTTTCCATTCTGTGGAGTGAATATCGAATGATTGCTGAAAACTTCATAATAATATTCCTCTTGCTCAAGCCAGCTTAGAATACCTGCAGCATTCTCTCTATTGATTGGCTCAGAGTAAAAGATTTTTCCGTCTGGATGGTGGATCGTTGCACCATTGGCTCCAATAATCCAGGTTTTAATATCGGTATGTTTAAAAATCGTTTGTACATCAAAATGTGCACGTCCTGTTGCAATTACCACTTCTATGCCATTTGCTTGAGCAGAACGAATGGCATCCAAGTTTTTCTTACTTATTTGACTGCTTTCATTAAGCAAAGTTCCATCCAAATCCACTGTGATTAACTTTACCATCTTAATCATCTCCGTTGTCTGTGTGATCAGTTGTTAAAAGCTCAACATTATTTTTACTTAGTAACTTTCTGAATGATTGGGAAGGGGTTTTATCAGTAATCAGCAAATCAATACTTTGTAAGTCAGCAAATCGGAAGAAATCAGTATTCCCCAATTTTGTATTGTCAGCTAATACAATAACTTGTTTCGCCTGCTGCATCATTTTTCTCTTTACTACACCATCTTCTTCATGGGCAATCGTTAAACCTTTCTCGGATATACCTACTACCCCAATAAAGGCTTTGTCTACATTGTATTCTGACAGCTTTTCTACTACAGAAGAACCATATAGATATCGGTGTTCTTTTTCCAATGTTCCACCTAGAAGCTGAATATTTAAATTTGAGTTAGAAGATAATATTTCTGCCTGGTTAATTGAATTTGTAATAATGGTGCAATCCATGTCATCCATATTTTCAGCGCATGATTGAACGGTTGTTGAGGCATCTAATATCACCCTGTCTCCAGAATAGATTAAGGAAGCAGCTTTTTTACCGATGCTTTTCTTCTCTTCGGATACGGTCTTCAGGCGATTTGAGTAGCTCTTAATTTCTTTATGAATAGATGGAAGAATAGCGCCGCCACGTGTTCGTACAATTCTATTTTCTTCTTCAAGTTTGACGAGATCCCTCCTGGCTGTATCTCTGGAAATATTAAAAAGTGAACATATTTGTTCAACTGAAATTCTGTTGTTCTTCTTAAGGAAATCTAAAATAGATAATAACCTTTCTTCTTGATACAATAAATTCACCACCTCTTTAAGTAATTATACATTATCCATAAGTAAATGCAATGGATAATAAGTAAATGTAAGTAAAGGAGCGTATCTTCCTGCAAATGAGCAATTAAAGCAGAAATGATAATCTCAATTGCTTTTGCTTCAGAAAATTGCGCTAAATTATAACGTATTATGTTATTATTTACATAGCAAACTGAAAGAGAGTGTGAAAGTGTATTCATGGATATCATACTTCAAGATATAGCCGATTTTGTTAACAAGATTGATGAAAGAATAATTATTGGAATTTCAGGTCATGGTGCTTCTGGTAAAACAACATTTGCAAATAGACTTTTAAAACTTATGACTAAGGAAAACGTGAATTATATGAATACAGATCCATATATAATTGGTTCGAATCTTAGAAAGTATGCTTCTATCGATTATGAATATAAAAATATAAAGCATCATTATAAAATGACAGCCTGTCATCCTGCAGCTCATCATATATTGGCATTAGAGCGGGATATAAATATGATTAGAGCAGGGTTAGACTTGTATACGATAAAAACACATTATATAGACAGCACATTGCTATCTTCACATAATAAAGTAAATATAATTGAAGGTATGAGTGTTGCTTTTGCCAATCCTGATTTGTTTGATTTAACTATTTACTTGTATACAGATGGAAACATAGAGTTAAAACGAAGGAGTGGGCGTGACATTAAGGAAAGAGGGGCTGACATAAATTACTTGATACAATCTCATGAAGAACGCAGAATTCAATATCATTTATTCATGCATCCCTATCATCAGCATTTTGATATCGTTTTAAAGAACACAAATGAAGAGGTAATAATTGAAAAAAGTATTTTTGCGAAATAGAGTGGGGGCTTCTTATGGACAAACTTGTTGAGGTTAGTAATATAAGTAAAGACTATGGCAATAAAACTATTTTACGAAATATATCACTTACAATCACGAAAGGACAATGTCTTGCTATTCTAGGGGGAAATGGAACCGGAAAAAGCACTTTATTACGATTGATAGCAAATATCGAACGACCGAGTTCAGGGAAAGTCAATTATCCTAATAGAAATATTAAAATTGGTTATGTACCTGAAAGATTTCCTAAAGGTATTCGATTTACCCCAAGCGAATATCTCTTTTACATTGGAAAGATGAAGGGGATTTCAAATGACGAACTAATAAAAAGAATAGAACAGCTATTATATCGTTTTCAGCTGGATAAAATGAATGAACAGAGAATTGAGGAATTATCGAAAGGCAATATCCAAAAAGTTGGGCTTATCCAGGCAATACTTGAGAAACCAGATTTATTAATTTTGGACGAGCCTCTCTCTGGACTTGATTCGTCAGCTCAGGAAGAGTTAGTGAAAGTCATCGAAGAATTGAGAATGCAGAAAACTGCCATATTGTTAACCTATCATGAATCTAATATTTTTGAAGCAATAGTAGAAAACACATTTTATTTATTTAATGGACATATCACAGAAAGAAAGCCTAATGAAACAGAAGCAATTAAATTATTAGTAGTTGGAAGCGTGGAGAAATTGCTTGTTAAAACTTGGCATGAGGTAATACAACTGGAGGAAAAAGACAATCAACTTTTACTGTATGTCCCATTACAAGAGAGCGATGCAATTCTATCGAGATTGCTTCAGATGGGAGGAGAGATAGAGGCTGTTTCAACAGTGATAATAGACGAGAAGGCAGGGAGGATGAGATGAAAACACTAATAAAATACAGTTTACATGATTATCTTCGTTCCCATAAATATTTTCCGCCTGTTTCCACATTCATTATTTTGATTGTTGTCTTTTATTCTTATAAACCAAACCCAATTTCCGATAGTTATGCTGTAACAGCAATCATTACATATATTATATCCGCTTGGTTATGTATAAGTGTGTTGTCACTAGATACATCTGTTGAGCGACAGCTTATGATTCTCCAAGTCGGTGGGAGAAAGCGTTATTATCTATCAAAATTAATTTCGGTTCTATTACTTGCATTGCTGCTAACCCTTTATGCTTTTATCTATCCGATAATATTTGGGATGTTTGATGAATCAGTGAGTATAACAATTGGTCTGGTTTCTATTATAAATCACATTTTTCTGTCTATATTGGGAATTAGTGTAGCAAGCTTATTCAGCAAAATAATTACGGAGAACGTCATTAATTCCTATGGCGGATTAGTACTGACTATCATCTTTTCTTTAGCAGCTATCGGAGTTTATAATGTGATGCCACCCTATTTCAGAAATATTGTCTGGATTATACCTCCAGCAACTAGTACACAAACTCCGCTAATTAATTGGAATGGAGAAAATATCTTAGATCTATCTTTCTTTCCATTTATATGGATAATAATCTACTCATTTCTTATCTTAATTTTGTTCCTGAGTATAGCGAAAAGATTAAAATAACCTTCCTGATTAACTAAAAGCAGTTGCAGCTTCCAACTGCTTTTTTTTGTTGCAGAAAGGGGGGACGAAGGAAGTCACTAAACAAATAGTGACACAATTGTTTATTTAATTCTTGTATTTTCTCTAGAGGTTTTGTAAGAAGCGTTGAAAAATGTGGAGTTAAGGAACTTAATTCTTTTTCTTTAGCAGCTCATTCTCCTTTCTTCCTAGTTATAAACAAGTTTTAGTATGACACAGTCTGCGAAAATAGCTGATTAGGTTAAAAATCACGGGTCATAATCTATATTTCGAATAGCCTGCCTTAATAAATGATAGCCTTTAGTATCAGCAGTGAAAGTATACTAGTCATATTGTTTTAATTTTCGGAATCTAATATACCTTATGAAAACACTATGATATAATTATATTCAAAATATTATTACATCTATGAACCTAACAGAGATAAGTGGGAGGTGAATAGAGCTTTTAGTCCAATAATCATACGTCAAAGGATTTATATATTTACTCTTTCAACTTTTTGTCGAACATGTGAGTATCTTCGGTGTTCATGAAGAAAAACGTATGATGTCGCAGCATGAGGAATTTGACATATGAAGTTTTTAGATAAGAACCGCAAAATTATCTGAGGAGGAATACGAATGGAAATCAAAAAGAAACTCGGTATGGGAATTATGACAGCTTTACTTGGATTAGCACTGATTACAGGTGGGACATTTGCTTATTTTAGCTCTACTCAAACAACCAATAACACGTTTGCAGCTGGAACTTTGGATTTAGCAGTAAATCCTACGACAATTGTCGAGGTTGATAACTTGGCTCCTGGTGATTCAGTTATTCGCAGTTTTGAGCTGTCTAATAATGGTTCTTTAGATATTGAAAAGGTAACATTAGAAACTGATTATAGAATAATTGATGTAAAAGGTGACAATACAGAAGACTTTGCTGCACACATTGAGGTTGAGTTTTTGTACAATGCGGATAAATTAGATGAGGTTATTTATCAAACGACTCTAGCCGATTTACAAGATATGACACCTGAAGCTATCAATCAGCATATCTTTTATCCAGCATTTGGAGAAAAAGGACTGCCAGCAGGGTCACTGGATGACTTTGTTGTGAAATTTAATTTTGTTGATAACGGTGAGGACCAGAACCAGTTTCAAGGGGATTCATTAGAGTTGGAATGGTCATTTATCGCCACTCAAAACCCTGGTGATGAAAAGTAATACTGGATTCAGAAGGTGAGTTTAGTAATGTTTACCTCTAAGTTGAATCGGTGTAAATTATATCATTCAATTTTGTTCTGTTTTTCAATTTAGATTGATAAAGAATGGGGGAGAACAAGTTGAAATTAATGAAAAGAACATTCATATTAACACTTGCAGTGTTTTTGTTATTTTCGCCAACAGTGTTTGCTGCACCAACAGGACTAGATTCATTCCCTGATCCGGTAGATACGGAAGAATATACATTGCCGGAAGATATGGTGTGGGAGGATTATAAATCAGTCCCTGGTGTTAATTGGGATGAAATAACAACAGAGCCGGAACGATTAATAAAAGGGGCTCTTGTTTTAGTAGATTATGCTGATTTAGAATTCGTTACGAGTTTGCCAGAAGGCTCGGACGTGGCAGGTAATCCAATTGGAACGGGGGATATTCCAAGAGAAGAGCTAGGTAAATTTTGGGAGGAATTTCTAAATGAACCACAAGCTCTTAATAACTATCGAACGATTGATGAGTATTGGAAAGAAAACTCTTATGGAAAATGGGGCGTCGATCTTGATGCTTTTGGTCCTTACAGTTTAGAGGGAAGAGAATTTCAATATGGTCTATCATATGGGAATTCTATGCCACCTGGTTATCAATCTAAAAATATCCAAAGTGAGGCATTGGATTTAGCGCAAGAGGATATGGATAATTCCGGAGAAGAATATGATTTTATATTTATTCTTCATGCAGGTTATGACCAATCCGGTGTTTGGCAGGAATTCGGAGAAATGAAGTTCTTGGATAGAGACTCTGTTACAGATGAATTTGGCCCTCCATCTGATTTAGAAGGTTTACCTAATTGGGCTTATACACGTTATGTACCTTGGACTTCGTGGTTCGCTGCGAAATCTGTTTGGTCGCATGCAAATATACGAAACGGTATTTCAGTACAAGGGGAAAATGATGGAATGGGTACGTTTGCCCATGAATTTGGCCATATTATGGAATTGCTGGATAACTATAATAATCCATACGGTGAGCCAGTATCCCGAACATATTCAGGCCCATGGGAATTGATGAGTCGTGGGAGTTTTAATGGTCCTGGGGGCCCGCATACTCGCTGGATGATTACTCCAACTCTTGGTGGATCAGCACCTTCGCATCATATGCTGCGAAATAAGATTAAACAAGGTTTTATGGATGAAGACCAGTATCTAAACGTTGAACGTGACGAACTTGTTGACAGTGGTCCAATTTTTGCTGATATTGTTGCAAGGGCTGTTCCAGTTGGTGAGGAATTTGGCCGGAGCGGAATCCATGGCATTAATATTGAAATGGAAGATTTGACACCACCTAACTCTTTAGAAGAAGACTGGAGAGCGGATATGCAGCGTGGTGCCAAGTGGTATGACAACTATACGATTGAAGTTGTTGACCGTGTTGGATATGACTCCTTCACACCAGATTCAGGTGTTTTAATGGCAAAAACAAAGAATGCAGAATCTGCACCAAATATTTGGGTAGTAGATGCAAAAGATGAGGATATTGCACAAGTAGATTTTATTAGACCTGATGGTACAGAGGCAATGTACTCGTTAGGAGACTACCGTCAGCTGTCTGATGCTTTATTTAAAGCTGGGACAGATGAAAATGTGATAAATGAATATGTTGATGAGCATAATCGTTTACACTTCTATATTCTAGATAAAAAATATAGTGATGAAGGTGTACTGTCTTATCGCGTATCCGTCCGTCATTTAGATGGAGCCGGTGATTTTGAGCGAGGAACAGCTGCAGAAGTTAGTGGAGCGGAGCGTGCCTTACCTGGCAAGGTAGCGACACACTACTTTAGTGTTACTAATACTGGTGATGCGACTGATTTATTCCGTATCCAAGCTGATACAGATGCTGGTTGGGAGACGATGATCCAGCATAATGTAATTGAAGTTGAAGCGGGTGAAACGGTAGAAGTTCCAGTATATGTAGAGGTGCCAGAAGGTGAAAACACACCTGCAAAGCTTACATTTACTGCTGCATCTGAAACTGATTCTGAGCAGGCAGAAACAGATGCAGACTTCTTATTAGGTGAAATAAGTGCAGCAAATATGAATAAGTTATTTGATTTATACAATGAAAATGGTGACATAAGTAAAGAGGCAGAGCGACCAATAAAAACACAATTAACTTCTCTTGAGCACTTTGAAAACATGGGAGCAGATGACAAGGTTGCAAAGCATGCAGAAGGATTAACTCTTCTGATTAATCGTTTTGAAGAGGATGGCTTGCTGACAGAAAAGGTATCTCAAGCACTGCAAGATTATGCTGAGTATCTTGTAAGATAAGTAGATTTATATACTCCTCCCTGTAATGAGAATATTGCAGGGAGGATGTTTTAAGTAAGGTTATTCATCGCCAAAGGCATCAGACGAGTTGTTCAAGAAAGAAGGTGAGTATATTTAAATGTTCGACTTTCTCAAAAGAAATATAAAAACTGCAAGTATTACTTTTAAATTACTTATCATTGCTTATTTATTGTTGATATGTACTTATCAAGTGAATTTACCAACTTATGCTTATTTTTATGACCAGAATAAAGTTCAAACAGTATTAACCGTTCCAGAGACAGATACACAAAACCAAATTGAATCTGATTTAGACGAAACTGATAAGCAGGAAGCTGAAGAAGAGCAAGAGGAAATGACGGAAGAGAATGTAAATGAAGAGGAAAATAAAACTGTTAACAATAAGGATAATAAAATAACAGAGGAAAAAAGACCTGAAGACAAAGAATTAACAGAAGAAGCACAGAATAATGACAAGGAAGAAACAGACAAAATACAGTCTAATGACAATGAAAAAGCAGATGGTCAGGATGGCGAAAGCGAAGCACTAAGTGAAGGTGTAAATGTTAATGATGATATGAAATAATCTTTGTTTATATTAAGCAGAAAGTATGTGCACCTTAGAAAATTGCTATTTAGGAGTGATGGTGTTGAAAAGGGAAAAAGTGTTATCGTTCCTAAATTTTATCGTTACGATGTTATTGACTATTGTATTCATCTTTACTGTGCTTTTAGTTATAAATTCAAAGACATCTGGTGAGAATACAACTATTTTTGGCTATCAAATAAAGTCTGTTTTATCAGGTTCAATGGAACCTGATATACAAACAGGTTCCATTATATTTGTGAAAACAGGCGGAGACATGAGCAGATTTGAAACAGGAGATGTGATTACATTCTTTGTGGAAGAAAATATGCTTATAACCCACCGAGTTGAAACAGTTGAAAGTGATGGTCAAATGTACATAACAAAAGGGGATGCCAATAACGGAACAGATATAGAACCAGTTCATGCAGAAAATATTGTTGGCGAATATACAGGAGTTACAATTCCCTATGCTGGTTACGTTTTAAACTTTGCTAATACAAAAGAAGGTGCAGCTCTCTTATTAATTCTGCCAGGGGTATTATTACTTTTTTACGGTTTGATATCAATTTGGCGAACGGCCCGCAAGTTTGATTATAAAAAGAAAGAAATGAAGTCGGAAGCAGATTAATAATTATCATGCTATTTATTTTACTAGAGAAATATGCTGGATTGTTAACCAGGCTAAGGATTAATTTATAAAACGGTGGGTAATAACGACCATTTACAGTGAAAATTTAAATAATTAATCGACAATGCTTATATATGATGTTAGATTATATACAAGATTCTAACTTTAATATGCTATATGTACTAAATAAATGGAAAGGAGGATAGATTTGCTAGTAAATACCAAGCAGAGAATGCATCAAAATCATATGGTAAATTGAGACGACATCTATGAACCTAACAAACTAATTTAGTCGGAGGTGAATAGATTTCTTTTTTTTATGTATAACTTGTCGGTCATTAGTAGTAGAGTCAGTTGCTGACTCCTATTGTAAAAAATGTTGCAGGTAACTAAATGCATTCTATCTTAGAAGAAAATATATCAGATAGGAGATGAGAAAATGTGAGGAAGTTCATCTTTGTATTCATGGTATTTTTAATGCTGCCTATTGCTGCTGGTGCTGATGTGCCGAATGAGCCTGCTATATTGGTAGAAGATGGTATGACTCAGCCAGTTTTTTCTAAAGAAGAAGCTATTGTTGAAAGAGTTTTTATAGAAACAGAAGTGGATAGTGATGGGGATGGGGAAAATGATCGAATTAGAGCAGATCTGATCCGCCCAAAAGAAACGGAAGAAGGATTAAAGGTTCCGGTTATTTATGAAATGAGTCCTTATCGGGCAGGGCTGAATCCGATTGATTTTCATGATGTGGACGTTGAGTTAAATCCTATTCATCCTGATAGTTATGATGGGAAACCTTTTGCAGGAGATTTATCCGGTTATTATGATGATTATTTCTTGCCAAGAGGCTATGCCGTCATTCTTGCTGAAAGTATTGGAAGTGGTATGTCAAATGGCTGTCCAACAACAGGTGATATGCAAGAAATACTAGCAACAAAGTCAGTGATTGATTGGTTGAATGGGCGGGCCACAGCGTATGACGAAAACGGTGAAGAGATTTTCGCTGATTGGTCAACAGGTAAGGTAGGGATGACAGGTGTCTCATACAATGGCACATTGCCAAATGGATTAGCTACAACGGGCGTTGAAGGGTTGGAAACCATTGTCCCTATAGGTGCTATCAGCAGCTGGTATGATTATTACCGCTCGAATGGCGCAGTAATTGCTCCGGGAGGCTATCAAGGAGAAGATGCAGACTCCTTAGCCAGAGCCGTTCTTACTCGTGATAACCCAGAGCTTTGCTCTGATTTAATGGATCAGATCGAAGCAGATCAGGATCGGATAACTGGAGATTACAATGACTTTTGGGATGAACGAAATTATTTAAATAATGTTGAAGATATTCATGCAAGTGTATTTGTAGTGCATGGATTAAATGATTGGAATGTAAAGACAGAACAATTTGCACAATGGTGGGAAGAACTTGAAAACAATGATGTTCCAAGGAAGTTATGGCTTCATCAGCATGGCCATTCAAGTCCTTATAGCTTTAGGAATGCAGAATGGTTAACAACATTAAATAAATGGTTTGATTATTGGCTTTATGATATTGATAACGGAATTATGGATGAACCAATGGTTGATATTCAAAATGCGGACCGTAATTGGTCAACGGAAAATGCATGGCCGCATAATGAGGTTCAGGAATCAACGTTATATTTAACATCTGAAAGTACGAATAAAGGGAACCTAAGTCACAGGCCTGTTATAGACAAGCAAGTTTCCCAGGATATTATTGATGACTCATCCATTCGAGCGCAAGAATTGACGCAGCAGCCTATGATAAATATGGAAAATCGACAAGTATATGTGACACGGGAATTAACAGATACCTATCGCATCAGTGGCACTCCCAAAATTTCAATTAACGCTAGTATTGATGAACCTGTAGCAAACTTAACCGCTTTACTAGTTGATTATGCGCCTGAAGGAAGCAGTCGTATCATTACTCGCGGCTGGATCGATCCACAAAATTTACATTCTGATTCACAATCTGAAGCACTTACTGCACATCAGTCTTATACATTTATGTGGAATATGCAGCCCACAGACTATGAAGTGAAAGAAGGACATCGTATTGGTCTTGTCATCATATCCAGTGATTATGATTATACAATTCGGCCAAAACCAGGAACTGTTATCTCGATATTCCCGGAACAGAGTTATTTATCCTTGCCGCTTGTTGGTGATATCACACAAGAGCCAACCAGCGTTAAAGAGATAAAAAAACTTATTGATTATTATGAGCAACAAGAAGCAATCAGCAGCTCTATCACTGTTCGTCAGCTGCAAACGCATTTGACAGCTGTAGAACGCTATGAAAAAGAAGGTTCAGCAGATAAAATCAGAAAACATTTAGCTGGGTTTAAACTATTGTTGGATTATTACTCTGAGCATATGACCAAAGAAGTATTTGATATTTTAAATCATGATGTAGATGTACTGCTAGATAAGAGATATTAAGTGGTATTCGTTCTAGTTTAATAGACATAAAACATGAGACAATCTTAGAATATTAGGCGGACTCCACCAAATTGGAGGTTGGCTATATGAGATTAATGAAACGATTCTTCATACTGGTTGCTGCATTTCTTATTCTATTTTCACCTTCTGCTTTCGCGGCCTCGACAGGACTAGATTCTTTTCCAGATCCGGTAGATTTGGAATCTTGGGTTCTGCCGCGGGATATGACTTGGGATGATTATAACCCTGTACCTGGTTTGAATTGGGATGAATTAGATATTGAGCCGGAGCGGGAATTGAAAGGGGCATTAGTTTTAGTAGAGTTCCCGGACCTGGAATTTATTGTTACACAGCCTGAAGGTACAGATCCAGCAGGGAATCCGCAAATTGGCAATGTTCCGCGAGAGGAGCTGTCACAGTTCTGGCTGGACTATCTGAATACACCACAGCCACTAAACAATTATCGCACAATCAGTGATTTTTGGATGGAAAATTCACAAGGTAAATGGCAAGTTGAGTTGGATGCTTATGGTCCTTATATGATGGATGGGAAAGAGTTCCAATACGGCTTGAATGAGTTTAATCAGTCGGATTTTATGCCACCTGGTTATGAACGAATGAATCTAAGACAAGAAGCAGTAAATAAAGCGCAGGAGGACCTGGATGCATCGGGGGCAGACTATGATTTTATTTTTATCTTGCATTCTGGATATGCTGAGACCGGTGTTTGGCAGGAATTCGGTGAAATGATGTTTAGCAGTCCGGAAGAAATCCCTGATGAATTTGGTCCACCGGCAGCGCTTGGAGAGGATTTACCTAATTGGGTCAATACACGTTATGTACCTTGGACATCTTGGTTTGCCGCTAAATCTATCTGGTCAAGTGCAAGCAGAAATGTTTCCATTCAGGGATCCAGTAATGGAATGGCAACATATGCTCATGAATTTGGACATCTGATGGGGTTAGGTGACAACTATAATAATCCTTATGGAAATCCAGTATCCCGTACCTATGCTGGTTCATGGGAACTGATGAGCAGCGGCAGTTTTAATGGGCCAGGAGGTTCACATACGAGATGGATGATTCCTGCTGTACAAGGCGGATCGACCCCACCACATCACATGTTGCGAAATAAGTTAAAGCAAGGATTTCTATCGGAAGATCAATACTTGAATATCGACCGTGATGAGCTTGCTGAAAGCGGACCAATATTTGCGGATATTCTTGCCAGATCAGTACCTTCAGGAGAAGCTTTTGGCAGGGATGACTTGAAAGGAATCATCATTGAAATAGAAGATTTAACACCTCAAAATTCTTTAGAGGATGATTGGAGAGCAGATATGCAACGTGGAGAGAAATGGTATGACAACTATACGGTTGAAGTTGTAGACCAAGTCGGCTATGACTCGTTTACACATGATTCAGGAGTTCTCGTTGCAAAAACAAAAAACTCTGAAGCCGCTCCAAATATCTGGATAATTGATGCGAAACCGGAAGATATAAATCTTGAAGACTTCAAAAGGCCTGATGGTACTACGGAAATGTTATCAAAGGGTGGCTTAGAACAACTTGCGGACGCATTATTCAAAGCTGGAACGGATGAAGGAGTAGTCAGTGAATATGTCGATGAATACAACCGCTTGCATTTCTATATTTTAGATAAGAAATATGATGAGGTTGGCGCACTATCCTATCGTGTATCCGTCCGGCATTTAGATGGTGCAGGGGAGTTTGAACGCGGTGTTGAAACGGACACGGTGCAGGCAGAACGAGCAATCCCTGGAAAGGTTGCTGCACATATGTTTAGTGTAACGAACACGGGTGAAGCAGCAGACTTATTCCGTATTCAAGCAGAAACAGACGCGGGGTGGGAGTCAAGGGTTCTTCATCATGTAATTGAAGTAGAAGCAGGAGAAACTGTGGAAGTTCCTGTCTACGTAGAAATACCTGAAGGCGAACAACAACCCGCCCAACTTACATTTACAGCCACTTCTGAGACAGATATCACACAGGTATCTTCGGACACAGATGTATTATTAAGTGAAGTAAATGCAAAAAGCATGAAAACGCTCGTGCAACTGTTTGCAGATACAGGAGATATTGACGAAACTGCAGTTCGTCCATTAACAACACATTTAACTGCTGTTGAGCGTTTTGAACAGCAGGGTGAAACGGAAAAAGTAAAGAAACATATGGATGGATTTAAACTCTTAATCTCGCAATTTGCAAATGATCAATCAATAACAGAAAAAGCAGCAGACGCACTATATGACTATGCTGACTTCCTTATAGACTAAGCAGTATTAGAATACTTCTTCCTGCAGTGTTGTATGGTCATTGTAGGAAGAAGGTTCTGATAATTGATTAGAACGGGAGAAATCAATTTGTAATAATACAATCTGGGCGCAACACTAAACCATGAATCAATGGGATTCCTAGATGGAAACAGGGTGATTAAATGACTTTAAAAAATCAATTGTTAAAAAAGATCTTCATTGTCATTACTTTCACATCATTATTTGCATTATTATTCGGGGTACTGAATATATCACTGGCGCAGGCACAATCACACTCGAATGATGAAAACAAGCAACAGCTGGAATCAGAGGAGATCAATCTGGTTCCATTACAAGTGACCGGGCCAGCTGAAGAACGATTAAATCTCATTATCTTTGGTGATGGATACACAGCGGATGAGATGGATAAGTTTCGGGAGGACGTTGATAGAAACCAAAATGTGCAGTGGAATGTCGAACCTTTCCGAAGCTATCGAAATTATTTCAACGTCTATATGGTAGAAACGCCATCGAACGATTCTGGAATCAGTTGTGACCCAGATGATGGTAATGTTCGACGGGATACCGTATTCAATTTGCAATTTGCTAATCAATGTCCAGCAGATAAACTTGCACGGGGTGTTACATTTGGTCAGGGTGGAGCTGCAGAGAGAACTAGAGTACTCCAAGAATATGTTACACCTGAACTTGGTATACCTGCAGATAGCCAAAACATGCAAACGTTGACAATTGGAAATACATTTACCTACGGCGGAATTGGTGGTGTCCATGCAACGACAACTGGTGGAAGTCCACAAGGCCCGCTTGTTTCATTACACGAATTAGGACATTCATTAGGAAATCTTGCTGATGAATACCCATATTATGATCGTGGTGTACCAGGGGATCCGCACGCTGACCAAGAGCCAAATTCTTTTCATCATACTCGGATGTCCTCTAATGAAATGATTGAAAATCAGGTCAAGTGGTGGCGTTGGCTTGGTGAAGAAAGTGAATCAGGTGGGATTATCAAGGCCGCTGACCCAGATGGATATGAAAGTGGTCAGTATAGAAGTTCGAATGTATGGCGTCCCAGCCAACATTCGATGATGAGACATACCGGATTTTACTTTGATCAGGTCGGCAGAGAACAAATGACGCAGCGAATAACAGGTATGCGAAATGCCGAAGAGATGCCACTAACTGCCACACCAGCAGGAGAAATTGGTCCAGAGGAAGTTTTGGCAGTTAACACAATGTATCCAAGATTTCATTTGTTGGAAGTGGTATGGGAAGTTAATGGTGAAATTGTTCCAAACACAAATAATTCACGTCATCTGGATTTAAGTGAATTGGATATACAAACAGGTGATACTGTCAAGGTTACTGTTAAGGACAGAACGGAATTTGTCCGAGATCCTGGATATCTGGATGGATCACGAATGACGCAGATGCGTGAATGGACAATAGGTGAGCCGCAAGCGTTTACTGAAGTTGATATCACATTTACGAATCATTCATCAACGGCCTATGCACTTGCATTTAATGAAGTTGTCTTTGTTGAGACGGCTAATCCAACAAACCGTATTTTAAATGTCACTTGGAAATTGAATGGTGACGTTATAGAAGATGCAGAAAACAGCCGATTCCTTGACCTAAATAATATTGAATTACCGGAAGGAGCTTCGGAATTAGCTGCAATTGTTACAGATTCCAATCAAATTGATTCGACTTCCGATATTGTTTCGTGGACGATTGATAATAGTCTTCCAGCGGCTCCTAAAGAACTAACAGAACCGATAGCTACATTATCAGGTGAAAAAGAACATCATGTTTATTTTAATGAATTTGAAATGAAGCTCGAACCAAGTGATGATCAATCTGGTTTTGTTGTCGGTGAACTCCGTTTAAATGAAGATGGCTGGTATAACTATTACGGATTTCCGGAAGAGCTGGAAGGAACACCGTTTAAGTTTTCACACTCAGGAACGGATATTAAAGAACTAACCTATGGAAACCTTGGCACTGGGGGTCTCTCGATTGTAACATTTGAAAAAACGCATACGAAAGAGGACCCGGCTGGCAAGTTTGTACCTGGATTTGACACACACCTTATTGAGCATCGCGCGATAGACGCCACGGGGAATATCGGAGAATCCGATTCATTTTCAGTTACTGTTATACCAGGGGAAGAAGCAACATGCACAAATTCTATTACAGAGGATTACGTAGGTGATTTAACAGTTTCGGATGGCGTTACTTGTGTTGAAGATATCAATGTAAATGGTGATGTAATTGTAGAAAATGGTGCTTCATTAATGGTATCTAATAGTACGCTTAATGGAGATGTAAAGACTGAAAGTGCTCGTACAATACAGTTGTTTGGCACAGAAATTAATGGTCAAACGTTCATTGGACAAACGACAACAGATACGACTTTAGTAAACAGTACATTCAACGGTTGGTTAATCCTTCACGATAATGAACAAATATCCGCTAATAAGCAATATGGTGAGTATGGTCCAGTATTAGTCGGTAATGCCATAAATGGTGTACTTGGTTGTTACGGAAATAATGCAGATATAGCTGATTTTGGTGCACCTAATAGTGTGTTGCATGCTAAGGCTGGCGATTGTTCAACTAGTGATATAAGTGCTGCAACGATAAAAAGCTATGTAGAGCAATTTGATGAGTTGGAAGTCTTTTCAACTGAAAATATAAAGAGATTCTTGCTTACTCATTTAACGTCTATTGAAAAGTTTGAACAAAATGGTTCGGCAGACAAAGTAATTAAACATCTAAAAGGACTTGAAATTCTTTTGAAAGAAGCGAGTAAGCAAGGGTGGATTGAAGAACATGCCTGCTTTGTATTGATATTGGAAACTGAAAAATTAATTGAAGAATGGAAAAAGTGATTAACTAGTTCCATGTAAAACTGTACTCGGAACGAGACTATCTTAATACTTTTGAAAGTATTCGGGGTTATTCTATTACTCTATGATTAAGTGAACAATACTACAAAATTTATTCATATGGAGGGAAATGTTGTTGAAAACAAAACATTATCTAAAGAAATTCATGTTATCTATCAGTCTATTCGTTTTAATCGCAACACCTATGTTCCATTTCGAGAGTGCCGAGCACCCTGTTTCCGCAAGTACAACTCACCAAGTTGAAGATGGGGTTACTCAACCTGTTTATTCTTATACAGATGCAATTAAAGAAACAATTTACGTAGAATCATCCCTCGATAGTGATCGTGATGGTGAGGACGATATGATTGCTGTTGATATTATGCGACCAAAAGAAACGGAAGAAGGGCTGAAAGTTCCAGCCATTATGGATGCTAGTCCGTATTATGAAAGCATGGGCCGTGGAAACGAGAGTCAAATTAAAGATCCAGATGGGATTGGCAAAAATACGATGTTTCCACTCTATTATGACAACTATTTTGTTCCAAGAGGTTACGCTGTTGTTTTAGTAGATATGGGTGGAACGAATAACTCCAATGGATGTCCGACAACGGGTGGTTATGAAGAAACAGAAAGTGTTAAAGTTGCCATCGATTGGTTGAATGGCAAAGGAAAAGCATATGATCAAGATGGGAATGAAATTACAGCAGATTGGTCTACTGGAAAAGTAGGGATGATAGGTAAGTCATATGATGGAACGCTAGCAAATGCTGCTGCGGCACAAGGAATTGAAGGTTTGGAAACAATCGTGCCTATCGGAGGTATTAGCAGCTGGTATGATTATTACAGATATGGCGGTATCCCATTCTATAATAATGGACCAGGCGGTTTGGCCGGACGTGTCACAAGCAGTGAACGAGTGGCACAATGTGCACCAGTTCGTGAAGAAATGAGAATTGCTTCCGATGACACGACAGGTGATTATAACGAGTTTTGGGATGAGAGAAACTATGTTAAAGATGCTGATAAGGTAACGGCAAGTGTCTTCGTTATCCATGGAATTAATGATTATAATGTGAAGGCGAATCATTTTTCAAACTGGTGGGAGGCATTAGCGGAAAATGATGTTCCAAGAAAACTTTGGATTACACAGACAGGCCATGTCGATCCATTTGATTTTAGACGAGCTGAATGGGTGGACACATTACATCGCTGGTTTGATTATTGGCTGCTTGACATTGATAATGGAATTATGGATGAGCCAATGGCTGAGATTGAAAGAGGAGTAGACGATTGGGATACTGAAGAAACATGGCCAGCAGCTGATGCAGAGCAAGTTGATATCAAATTAGCGCCAGCAGTGGAAGAACTGCCGGGAACATTGACAACAGCTCCAGTCATTGAAGAGCATACCCAATCATTTATTGATAATCCGCGCCAGACTGAAGGGGAAATGGTAGAGAATGAATTTACCGCAAAAGAAAATCGCTTAATGTTTTTGACACCAGAATTGACAGAGGATGTTCGTATAAGTGGTGTGCCGAAGATGAATCTGCAAGCAATAGTTGATAAAGCGGATACACATTTATCGGTACGTATTGTTGATTATGGTACAGACGAAAGAATTAATCATCGTTCAAGGGAAGAAGGAATTGTTACTCTCCATGATCAAGTAACATGCTGGGGAGAAAGTTCAGCAGAAGATAGTGCCTGCTATAAAGAGGCTGAATTGGTAACACATGAAGCACCGTATGAAGTTGTAACACATGGCTGGCTGGACGGACAAAACTATGAATCTCTAGACTACTCTAATCCATTAGATCCTGGAGCAAGTTATAGTTTCACATGGGAGACTCTTCCAGAGGACTATGTATTTAAAGAAGGACATCGAATTGGAGTAATTGTTACAGGAAGTGATCGAAATTATATTATGACAGACTCTAACCAAGCTACGATAGACGTTGCTTTAGGAGAGAGTTATCTTGAGCTTCCTGTAGTTGGTGGGAAAGAAGTATTTAATAGAGCAATTGGATCAGATGGTGGCACTTCTCCAAATAACACAGCTGAGTTACATGCTGTACTTGATTATTTTATAAATAAAGGTGCAATAACGAATGAAAAAGATGCACGTGCATTAAAAAACCATATTACAGCAATTCAGAAATTTGAAGAAACAAATCAATTAGAAAAAGCGGCCAAACATCTTGCAAGCTTTAAACAGCTATTAAACTACCAGAAAGATAACGATATCATAGACTCTGAGGCATATGAAGTTCTCTATGTGGATACAGAGTATCTTATCCAGCTTATTGAAGCGTTATAAAAACATAGGAGAGGTTTTTCCTCTCCTATGTACATATTATCTAAATTAAAAATACCAATTCTATTCGAGGTGACTTATTAATGAAAAAGTATGTAGCCGGACTGATTATATTTACAGTTTTTATGATATTAACTGCGTGTCAACAGGAACAGACACAAGGAGTTGTCGTTGAAACTGATTTTGGCGATATAACCGAAGAGGAGCTTAATGAGGCACTTCAAGAACGATATGGAAAACAAATGCTGGAAGAATTGGTGATGATGAAAGTTTTAGGAGAGAAACACGATGTGAGTGATGAACAAGTCGACGATGAACTCGAAAAACTAAAAGAGAATCTTGGCATACAGTTCGACTTAATATTACAACAAGAAGGGTTAGCGGATGAAGAAGCATTTAAGGATGTCATCTATCTGGGCTTACTTCAAGAAGCTGCTGCATTGGATGGAGTAGAGGTCTCTGATGAACAATTAAAAGAAGCCTACGAACAGAAGACGAAAGAAATTAGTGCACAACATATTCTAGTACAGAATAAAGACACAGCAGATGAATTGGCAGAGAAACTTGGACAGGGGGAAGACTTCTCTGAATTAGCCAAAGAGTATTCAGAGGACGCGGTATCAGCAGAGGAAGGTGGAGATTTAGGGTATTTTTCCCCAGGGACAATGGTGCCGCCGTTTGAAGATGCAGCATTTTCTCTAGAAAAAGGTGAGATAAGTGAGCCAGTCCAAACGAATTATGGATACCATATTATAAAAGTTAATGATATTAGAAAAAAGGACAAAGACATTGGATCCTTTGAAGAAATAAAAGAGGACTTACGTGAGGAAATCTTATCAAATACAATCAATATGGTTGAAACGCAAACAAAAATTGAAACAGAAATTCAAAATTCAATTGTAATTAAAGATGATGCGTATAAAAGCTTGTTTGACAACTCCAAGGAAGTTACAGAAGCAAACTGATAGAAGTTTTTAATATAATCATTAGATAGGGAGTATGAAGTAAACTGCGAAAAAAGAGTCATGTGCTCTCACTTACACAGTGTATTTTATACTCCTGAATCTACCTGTTTTTATAAGATAGTTTTACATAAATGAATAGAAAAAGAAACAGCAAATATATATTACTTCGGCCATCTATATAAGCAGGTGGTCATTTCAGTGATGTGATAACAAGAGGGGAAAGATGATATGGTTAATGATCTTAATGGGAAAGTTGCGTTGGTAACGGGTGGTTCAAAGGGACTTGGTAAACATATAAGTAAAACCTTAGCAGAAGCGGGTGCTGCAATAATTATCAACTATGCGAATAATGACGAAGCTGCACAACAAACACTTGATTTTATACTATCTGATGGAGGGAAAGCCTTTATTGTTAAAGGTGATATTAGAGACGAGCGAGCAGTGGAACGGATTATCAGAGAGTCTGAGAATAAGGCGGGAGCAGCCATTGATATATTAGTAAATAATGCTGCTGGTCCACATCATGAGCTATCAATTGAAAACTGTACATGGGAGGAGTATTTGGCTCAACTGGAGTTTTTTGTGAAAGCGCCTCTATTATTAACCAAGGCTGTATTAGCGGGTATGAAGGAAAAGAAGTCTGGACGGATTATAAATATTGGCAGTGAGGTCGTTCAATTAGGGAATCCATGTTTTTCAAATTATGTCATGGCAAAATCTTCTCAGCTTGGTTTGACACGATCCTGGGCAAATGAACTAGGTCCATTTGGAATAACCGTTAATATGATAAATCCAGGTTTTATACCAGTGGAAAGACATGAGGGAGAAGATACAACCGATTATCTAAAAGAAGTTCCTCTGGGAAAAATGGGAGAGCCAAGGGATATAGGAAATGCGGTTTTATTTCTAGCCTCTGATCAAGGGAAATTTATTACAGGTCAATCTTTATCCGTAAATGGCGGAAATACGTTTGGAATTTAACATGTGAAATAATAGAAGTATTTCAATCTTTATGGCAAAAGGCTTTAGCTGATGCATTTGAGTGTATAGCTAGTAAAGGCAGACGCTATATAGGTCAAAATACAAGTTCCATAAAATACGCATATAGAGTGAATGAAGAAGTCCTGATACACAAGAGTACATTCTTTTGGTGTAAGGACTTTTTTATTTGCTGAGGATTTATTAACGTATTTTCGTATGTCTGGTTAGATAATTATTCATTCGACATTTCACTTCAGTTATTTTTCTTTGCACTTTTCTTCAATTAATATTAAAGTAAATAAGGATTTAGATTTACTTTAGCTTGCTAAAAGTGCCGGAGCATGGTATAAGAAGCAGGGGCATTTTTTCTTTGAAATGAAGGTTTGAGTTATTGTCCTGTAATGAAAGGGTTTGAGTTTAAGATGATAGATAATTTTTGGAAGGAATTACCGAAGCCATTTTTTGTGCTGGCGCCCATGGAAGATGTGACTGATGTAGTTTTTCGTCATGTAGTCAGTGAGGCAGCCAGACCAGATGTATTTTTTACAGAGTTTACAAATACGGAGAGCTATTGTCACCCGGAAGGCATCTTTAGTGTACGTGGACGTTTAACTTTTACAGAGGATGAGCAGCCGATTGTGGCTCATATTTGGGGTGATAAGCCGGAACATTTTCGCGAAATGAGTATTGGTATGGCTGAACAAGGCTTTAAAGGCGTTGATATTAATATGGGCTGTCCTGTACCCAATGTAGCTGCGAATGGAAAGGGAGCTGGGCTTGTTCGTCGTCCCGAAGTTGCAGCAGAAATTATTCAAGCAGCAAAAGCAGGTGGATTGCCTGTAAGTGTGAAGACAAGACTCGGCTACACATATGTAGATGAATGGCGCGACTGGCTTACACATATATTGCAACAAGATATTGCTAATCTTTCTATCCACCTTCGTACAAGAAAAGAAATGAGCAAAGTCGATGCACATTGGGAATTGATTCCTGAGATTAAGAAGCTCCGTGATGAAGTAGCACCAGACACACTTCTTACAATTAATGGAGATATCCCTGACCGTCAGACTGGCTTAAAGCTTGTTGAAGAATTTGGAGTGGACGGAGTTATGATTGGGCGTGGGATTTTTAACAATCCATTTGCCTTTGAAAAAGAACCGAAAGAACATAGCAGCAAGGAATTGCTTGATCTATTAAGGTTTCATCTCAATCTTTTTGATAAATATGCAGAATTGGAACCACGTTCATTCCGGCCGTTGCGTCGTTTCTTTAAAATTTATGTCCGTGGATTCCGAGGAGCGAGTGAGCTAAGAAATCAATTGATGAGCACTGAATCGACAGACGAAGTACGTTCAATACTTGATAATTTTAGTTCGGAAAATATAGAAGAGACACCAGAAAGCTAGTGATTTTATTTAATCACTAGCTTTTCAGCAATATAAGGAATTCAATTTATCCATCTGCATCTGGAATGGAAGAGCTAGGCAGCTTCACAGAAAGGCGCTGTATCTTTGGAGTTATAATAGTCTCAATCTGGAAAAATGGAAATATAAATAAGCGGGTAAGGAGCAAATTTATGCTGGAGCAATATTTAAAGTTTATAGAACAGTTACCGAATTCCAGAGAATTAACAAAGGAAGATTTAATTCACACTAATTTTCTTATAGCAAAAGAAAATAATTTAGAAATGTATTATTCACCTCATAATCTCTGCATAAATAATAAAGCAAAAATCGTTATTATTGGAATAACTCCTGGATGGACGCAAATGAAGAAAGCATTCGAGACTTTTGTTGCTTTAAAAGCAAAAGGAAAAGTATCTCTATGCACCATTCTTAAAGAGACAAAGAAAGCTGCGAGTTTTTCGGGTACAATGCGGTCGAATGTAATAGATATGCTGGATGAATGTAATCTTCACGGTGCACTTGGATTGCCTAGTACATCATATATATTTGGCGAAAATCGCTCTTTATTACATACCACCTCACTGATCAGGTTTCCTGTTTTTTACAAGGATAAGAATTATACTGGTCACCAGCCGAAAATTGAAAGCAGTCGACTCCTTTCTAGCTATGCGTACAATGATTTTTTAGATGAGATAAGTTCATTGCCTCAATCATCATTGCTAATCCCACTTGGTAAAAGAGTAGAGAGTATAATAAATGAATTAAAACAACAAGAAAAAATTACTCAGGATTGTCTCCAAGGATTCCCTCATCCCTCAGGAGCAAATGGTCACAGGGTGAAGGAATTTAGTAAACATAAAAGCTGTCTGATAGATCGGATTGCTTATTGGAGACAAAGTGAAAGTAACCTTTAATTTAAAAATCCATACAGTGGATTCCAGAATAATAGTGAAATCCCTTTTCGTTATGAATGTTCCTTATAATAAGGGATTTAGTTAAGTTTACCCTATTCCATTATAGGGTTTTTTAACATTTCTAGAGGTTTATCTGTAATGTTCTTTGAACACGAAACAAGTAAAGAAAAGTGACAAATAAAATATAAAGGTTTAGAGGTTAAATAAACGTCCCAAATGCATAGCTTTTAGGATATAATGTTCTCAGAGTTTTAAATCAGACATTTGGCTTTTTCTTAGGCAGCATGAAGTCAATTGTCCTTGGTGAACTTTGTTATTGAATTATAGGAAAGGAGCCAGACGGGGCGCTATTTAGTTATCGCTATCATAATTTTATTTCATTTTTAAAAAATCAGGTTTGTAAGAGGAGAAAACAGTTGATGAAAAAAAGTATTGTATTACTTATTGCTCTATCTATCATGCTTTTAGCTGCATGTGGAGCCGGTGACAAAGCATTAACGAAAAAGGAAGTATTGAGTCAAACGATTGAAAAAGCAGGGGAGCTGGAAAGCTATTCTGCAGATATGAAGATAGAGACGGATGCCATGGGGATGGAAGTGACCATTGATGGAAAGAGTGATATTACGCATAATCCAGATACACTCTATATGGAAATGACGATGGGCATGCCTGGTATGGCTATGGATACGGAAGCGTATTTCGCCGATGGTGAAGTATTTATGGGGGCGCTTGGTGAATGGTTCATCATGAGCGAAGAAGATTTAGGATTGGACAGCTTTGACCAGCTGAACACAGAAGAACTGGCGAAATTCAATGAGTTTGAAGAGCAATTTGAAATGGAAGAAGATGATGATTTCTATATCCTGACATTAGCTGGAGAAGGCGAAGAGTTTGAAATACTTGCGGAAACTTACGTTCAGTCTGTGATGGAAGACTTCCCCGCAGAAGAAGATTTAGGAGAAGCCTCTCTTGATTTTTCTGTTAAGAGCTTAGACCTGAAACTGCAAATTGAGAAGGAAACTATGCTCCCTAAATCGCAATCAGTAAACGCTGAAATCGAAATGGATGGCGAAGTATTTAAAATTGAAGCAGAAACGACTATTGCAAATATCAATGAGATCGAACCTGTTGAGATCCCTGATGAAGTGAGAGAAAATGCCATAACTGAAGAGTTTTTGGATGAAGACATTGCCTATGAAGAAGAATCAATGACTTTAGAGGAAATTCAAGAGTTTGTTGATTATACTGTTCCGCAAGTATCGAGTGTTCCTGATGGCTTTGAGCTGACACATTCTTACTATGATGAATACTTGGAAATGCCTTATTTCATATATGGAAACGATTCGGAAAATAGTTTTACTTTAAGTGTGTATCCTTCAAAAGACGAATATAATGACATTATTTTGGATGAAGTTGCTGAAACAGTCTCCATCAATGGTCAAGAGGGGGTGCTTGAGGTACTTGAAGAGGACTTTATGTATCTCACTTGGGAACATCAAGATCTATTTCTAGAATTAATAAGTGAAGGATCAGAGATTTCAAAGGATATTCTTATAGAAATAGCAGAGAGTGTAAAGTAAATCAAATAGAGTAAGAGAAATAGGGAAATCCTTTCATATAAGGGATTTCCCTTGATTTATTTTTACGAAGGTTTATCTTTAAACTAATCATGTTGGATAGAAAACATGAATACATCTTCTTAGCAGTTAAAATCTGAAAGGATGGTAAAATGCAGAAGAAAAAAGATGAAATCATTTTACGGGGACTTAAAGAAAATAACTTGAAAGATATAAATTTAACTATACAAAAAGAAAAAATCACTGTATTCACAGGACTTTCCGGTTCAGGAAAAAGCTCAGTTGTTTTTGACACATTAGCTGCGGAAAGCAGAAGACAAATGACATTGAATTATCCTCACTATGTAAGATATCAAATGCCACGATATGAAAGGCCGCACGCTGATTTGATGCAGAACCTAAGCCCTGTTGTTGTAGTTGAGCAGAAACCGGCAGGGAACAATTCACGTTCAACAGTGGGCACTTATATGGATATACATCCATTAATCAGACTTTTATTTTCAAGAGCAGGAAAACCATCCATAGGCTCGGCGAGTGATTTTTCCAGTCAAAGTTCTTTTGGCAGATGCCCGCAGTGCAGCGGGTTTGGTGAAGTAATTGCACCAGACCTGGATAGGATTATTGATCTTGACAAATCACTGCGGGAGTATGCAGTGCAATTTAAGCCGCTGTCCCCTTCAGGCTGGCAAGGAAGGTGGATGATGACATGTGGATTATTCGATCCAGATAAACCGATAAGAGACTTCTCAGAAGAAAATCGCCATTTGTTGTTGTACGGTCCGCCAGCGGGTGAGAAAGTGAATGCACCCTTTCATACAAAACATGGACCCCAGGATCATGATTGGGATGGCATATTGCCCAGATTTACTCGCCTTTATATCAACAGGGATATTTCGAAACTCAAGGGAGTAACCCAAGATGATGTCTTAGCAGTATCTGCTCGAGGATTATGTCCGACCTGTCAGGATTCAGGTCTTAATCCTGATGTATTAGCATGCAGGATTAATGGTTTAAATATCGCTGACTACGACCAGCTGGAACTTACAGAATTGCTGGAAGAACTTAGAAAGATAAAAGTTCCCATGGGAGAAGCTATTGCAGCACAGACAATCCCGCATATAAAACAATTAGTTGGAATGGGTCTGGGATATTTGAGCCTGTCTAGAAAAATGGGCACATTGTCAGGTGGAGAGGCTCAGAGAGTAAAAATTGCCCGGCATTTAGGGAGCAGCTTAAATAATATCACCTATATATTTGATGAACCAAGCGCAGGACTCCATCCGGAAGAGGTCGCTATGTTGATACAAATGTTAAAAAACATTAAAGAACAGCATAATACCGTCATTGTGATTGAGCATGATTTATCTGTTATAAAAGAAGCAGACGAAATAATCGAGATGGGTCCAGGGGCAGGCATAAATGGCGGAGAAATTGTCTATCAGGGAAAGTTAGCTGGACTGAAGGAATCTCAAGCGGCAACCGTCCTGAATCATGTACCAAACATAAATAAAAACCCGCGCATTATAGAAAAGTATTTTACAGTTAATCGAGCAAGCAATAATAATCTGAAAGGTATAAATGTAAATATACCTCAAAGTGTCTTGGTGTCTATATGTGGTGTGTCAGGTTCAGGTAAAAGCTCCCTTGTCATGGAAGCTTTCACTGAAAAGTATCCAAAGGCCATTAAGGTAGGACAAGGCAGTATAGGTATCTCCAACCGATCGACACTAGCTACATATATGGGAATCATGGATGATATTCGTTCTATTTTTGCAAAAGAAACAGGGCGTCCTGCAGGGTTATTCAGTTTTAACTCTTTGGGTGCATGTCCTGTCTGCAAAGGAAAAGGTGTCATCAAGCCAGATGTTGCGTTCGCAGATCCGGTGACGATGACGTGCGAGGCATGTGGTGGTACTAGATATTCTGATGAAGCATTGTCCTATCGATACATGGGTGAAAACATAGTGGGACTATTAGACTTAACGATAGAAGAAGCAATCAGCTATTTTACAAATCAAAAGATTGTCAGGCGAGTGAATACATTAAAGGATGTAGGATTAGGCTACCTGACCTTAGGACAAGCAACAGCTTCTCTGAGTGGTGGAGAAGTTCAGCGTTTAAAGCTCGCGAGTCATTTGCAAAAAGAGGGGCAAATTTACTTATTGGATGAACCATCTTTAGGACTGCATACAAACGATAACGAAAAACTCTTGGATGTATTTCAGAAACTCGTAGATAATGGGAATTCTGTAATCATTATTGAACATAATCTTGATTTTATAGCTGCAAGTGACTGGGTAATAGAGTTAGGACCAGGAGGCGGCAAACAGGGTGGACAAATTATATATGAAGGCAGACCTGAGAAGATGTTGAATGCTGAAACACTGACTGCAAAATGGTTAAGGAGTACACCTTTTTAAAATGAAAGTGAATCCAGCCTGTTTATTATTTTTTCATATGGGAATATAACTTATACGTTGTTGGTAGAACCCTAGAACATCAAGTAAGACATATGAAAATAATAGGAGGTTATATAATGACTAAGAAAGTAGTCGGTGTGTATAATACTGAATTGGAAGTAATTGAAGCGGTTAATAATCTGAAGGTATCAGGATATGCCCCTGAAGAGATTACGATTGTAGCGAAGAACAGCGACGAATCAGCTTGGATACGAAGAGAGTCAAATATGGAAACACCAAATTCAGATGATTTATCACTGGAATCGGATAGAAATAAAGAAGATGAATCATTCTGGGATAAGGTAAAAAACTTTTTCGTTAGTGAATCTGAAACTTACGATGAGACCGATGGATATACTGCACGCTTTAATCAATATGGTTTGACAAATGAAGAGGCAGAGCGTTATAACGCCGAAGTAGAAACAGGAAAAATTGTCGTGCTTGCTCCTGAAAACTATTCAGCAGGCAGGATGGATACGGCTGCAAATGGTCTGGCGGCGGACGTGGAAAGAAATCAGGAACGCAATATGCAACTGCGTGAGGAAGAGCTCGACATTGATAAACGAGAAGTTTCTGCAGGAGAAGCGCAAATCAGAAAAGAAGTTCACGAAGATACAAAACAAATTGATGTTCCGGTAACTCGTGAAGAAATCTATGTGGAAAGAAAACCTGTTAATCGTGAGGAAACTGCAGGCACAGCATCGGAAATGAAAGATGAAACAATTCGTGTGCCTTTGAAAGAAGAAGAAGTAGAAGTTAGAAAACGCCCTGTTGTGAGGGAAAAAGTAGAAATTGGCAAGAAGAAAGTTCAGGAAACTGAAGAAGTTTTCGATACTGTGAAACGAGAAGAATTAGATGTTGGTATGGAAAGCAACAAAGACGTACCTTCCTATTCCAGAGAGCTGGATGCTGCTTATTTAGAAGATGAGGATGAAGAAGAAAGACTGGCGCGACGCGCAAGAATAAACAGTCTCTTAAACGACGAGGATGATCGTCTCTAATGAATAGGGATATTAAACAGATAATTTAATAGATGGAAAAGTCGTGCAGTACCTTTATTATAGTCAGGTACTGCACGATTTTTATCTTCTGATAAACAATCGTTGTATATGGTGAATAAAGAAAAAAGCTGCCTCTATACCCTTGTAATTGAGTCTAATTTTGCAATTAATAACTGGGATTTGTTATAATGTGGCTTTATCTCGGTTTAAGGAGAGATGTAATTTGCATGTCAAGAATATAAATTATAAGCAAATTGTATTTTATAGTATACTGGCAATCCTAGCTATTGGATCATTTATTTTTGTCAATTTTAATTATTCATTTTATGATCGGCCCATAGCTAAAGTCATTCAAACAACGCTAGAGGATACGAATGATATAGTTGATGTTCATCATAACGAAGATGTTCTATTTACACAATCAATTGAAGCGGAAATGAAAAATGGACAGAAGAAAAACCAAATCATTCACCTGACAAATGAATACTCGTCCTCTGGAGCATACGATCAGGAGTATAAAGCTGGAGATGAGGTGTTTGTCTGGATTAATGAAAATACGGTTGAAGATGCAGATTTAACCGGCGTGATTCAAGATGTGAAGCGGGATAAAACGATTCTTCCAATTGTCTGGATTTTTATCTTTACATTACTCATTATTGGTAAAAGACAAGGGTTTTACTCCATTATCAGTTTAGTTGTGAATGCTGTTTTGCTATCCTATGCGTTGGATATTTATGTCAATCATGCAGATTTTAGCTTGCTGATTATTTGTGGAATAACTGTTGTTTTATTTACTGTCATTTCTTTATTGCTTATTAATGGCTTTAATGAAAAAACCTATGCTGCAATTATTGCAACACTTTTAGGGACCTTTATCTCATTCTTTATTACATACGCTGTCCTATGGCTGACTTCGGAGAACGGTTTACGATATGAATCAATCGATTTTCTGACGCGTCCTTACCAAGCTGTCTTTCTTGCTGGTTTATTAATCGGTTCGTTAGGTGCGGTCATGGATGTTGCTATTACCATGTCTTCTTCTGTTTTTGAGTTGTACGAGAAAAATCATGCAATTGAGAACAAAGTGCTTAAAAAGTCGGGAATGCATATTGGAAGAGATATCATGGGGACGATGACAAACATTCTATTCTTTGCATATATAAGCGGCTCTATCCCTATGCTCTTATTGTATTTAAAAAATGCTTCCTCTTTGGGATTTACGCTATCACTTAATTTATCTATGGAAATAGCACGAGCTTTAGCAGGCGGTATTGGAATCGTGTTAACTATTCCAATTGGTCTGTACATATCTATCTTTTTTGTTAATCGAAAGAGGGGTAAAGTATGAATGTATTAGTCGTGCTATCTGTCATATTATTTATATTGATGCTCCTCATTGGCGGAAAAAAAGGAGTGCGGTCATTTATATCGCTGTTCTTAAATTTCGGTGTCATGCTGCTTACTGTTTTTTTCCTGCTGGATCCGAGTGTGAATCCAATTATTATGATATTAATTGCCTGTGCACTCATTAGCTGCATCAATCTGTTTTATATAAATGAAGTAAACAGTAAAACGAAAACAGCTTTTCTGTCTACTGTGATAACAATTATCGTTTTAATCTTGCTGATTAATGTAATGACTGAAAAATTAATGATCCAAGGATTTAGTGAGGAAGAAGTGGATGAGTTAAGCATCTATTCCCTTTATATTGGAATTGATTTTGTTAAAATCGCAGCGGCAATGATTATTATGAGTACGATAGGTGCGATTACTGATGTTGCAATTTCCATCACATCACCAATGCAGGAAATATTTAATCAAAATCCGGACATTAAGAAAAAGGATTTATTTATTTCCGGATTACGAATTGGCAGAGATATTTTAGGTTCCAACACAAATACATTATTTTTCGCATTTTTTGGCGGTTACTTGGCGCTTCTGCTCTGGGTGAAAGATATGCATTACTCTATTGGGCAAATTGCAAACTCAAAGATTTTTACGTCAGAACTGCTTATTATTCTTAGTGCTGGAATCGGCATCGCTATGATTATCCCAATTGCTTCTTGGATTAATTCCTATTATTTAGTGAAAATGAGAGAAAAGGAAGCACTCCAAGGGAAGGAAAAGTAAATTGATAAACAAAATTTACCCCCAATAGTCAGACCCGGATTTCGCTAAAATATATGCGGAATCCGGGTCTTTTTAGGAAAAATACTTATCCTTTTATTTACTGAAGAAACCTATGAAAAAAGTTAAGAGCAGATTTATAACCATGTGTAAAAAAATAATACTTATGTACAGTCGTTTGGAATCGAGTTAACAAAGTTTAAGGCTGGTTTTACTGAAGCTGAGTTAAATTTTCAGTAGCTTACAATGCATATGGAAAAACATCTCTCGGTGTAAATACATCCATTTAGTTTAGGAATCAGTTATGCCTGACAATAGATTGGTGGTGCGGGCAACCGAGTTAAAACGAATCGGAACTTTCGTACAGGATTTTATCGGATTGGAATATGTCATGGAGACAATTAATCGCATCGATCTCTAATCGCCCGATTGGTTCAACTAACAATCAGTGGGAGAAAAAAACTCCCCCTGATTGAAGTTTCACTTTATACTCTGCTTTCAATTCTTTAAAGAGGGGTAAATTACAGCTTCAGCTTCATTCCCTCATGTGTTGCCTGAAAGCCTAATTGCTCATAAAATCGCTGGGCATCTCTTCTTTGTTTATCCGTCGTAAGCTGAATTAAATGACAGCCGCGTTCTTTTGCTCTTTGGATTGCCCATTGAATAAGTTTCGTGCCTATACCTTCACCTCGTACAGATGCAGAAGTTCTGACCCCTTCAATCGTTGCTCGCCAGCCGCCTTGGTATGTAAGAAATGGTGTAAAAGTAATTTGCTGTACTCCAACCACTTCCGTATCGATACAAGCTACAATCAATTCATTGTTGGGATCAGATTGAATTGCGTTAAAAGCATTTTTATAACTTTCGGGGAGCGGATATTCATACCGTTCGCGTGCAGCACCCAGCATATCATCCGCTAGCAGGGCAACGATTTTTTCCAGGTCCTTTTCTGTAGCCTTTCTGAAACTGATATCCATTTTCAATAAAAGTCCCTCCAATATTTCCTTATTAAAAACTGCTTATACTCTCAATAAGAAGATACGTGCCTGTGCAAAGTAAAAGGATGTACATAAATAGCCGAAAAATCTTTTGATTTAGCTTTTTGAACAGCTTTTCCCCCAAATATAAACCTATAAATACAATTGGAACGGCATACAAACTCGATAACCAGGTAATTTTGGATGTGCCTGAAAAGCTGATTTGTGTGATTAAGCTGACAAAATAAATAAAAAGGAAAAAGGCTAGAGTAGTTGCTCTCAGCTTCGCCTTTTCTGTATTCGTCCCAGTAAAATAAAGCAATAATGGCGGTCCTGGCATGCCGATGCTGGTTGTTAATAATCCGGAAAATCCGCCAATAATAAAATCCCGGGAAGGTGTGCTTTTAATCGTAAATTTAAATATCAACAGTAATGTTAATACTAAAAGGATAATGCTTACTATCATTTTAAATAGGGTGATATTTATAGAGAGAAAGATTAAAATTCCAAATGGCACTCCAATAATGCTTCCAATAGAAAGCCTCTTTAAAATGATAAAGTCAATATCTGCTTTTATTTTCCATATCAGCGATACGGAGATAATTAATGAAAGAATGATATTAATTTGAATGGCTTCTGGAGGCGAAAACAACAGAAGTAAGAATGGTGTTGCCATAATTGAAAATCCAAAACCAGTACTAGTTTGTAAAATAGAAGCGATTAAAATAATAAAAATATAGAGAATGATCGTATCCAAGTAATTCCCCCTGATTTCGACTTTCAATAAACATTTATTTTATATGTATATACGTATATTCTAACATATAAGCTGCTTTTATTTAAGACGATTCAGACATAGGAGAACTATCCTGTAAAATCGCTAAAAGTCTTTACAGGGAGCTATTAAGAGTGTTGGACTATATAAAAATAAATCATTCGATTCTATGGTAAAGTAGATTGAGAGAAAGTGTTTACTGAAAAGTGGATATTATTTGTTAAGTCCGAGTCTGAAGGAGGAACAGTATGCTAAAAAGAAGATATGGAGACCGTTCAGAATGGAAGCGCCTCCTTGAAAAAGAATATACACAAGCATTGATTGATACAGAAGGGTTCAAGGGGTATGTAACTTTAATTAAAGTAAATAAGGTTACGGAGCCACTATATGTAAAATATAAAGACCAGAAGATTTGTATTGTTAATGATGGTTATATATGGCTGCAGTACTTTCCAACCAATGAACAATATTCATTAACAACAATGTTTGATTCAAATGGTGAGGTTGTGCAGTGGTATATTGATATTTGCGAAAGAAATGGTGTCGAAAATAATATTCCTTGGGTAGATGACTTATTTATAGACATTGTTGTGTTGCCAGATGGTGAAATTATCCGATTAGATGAAGACGAATTGGAAGAAGCATTGTTAAATGGAACAATCAGCAATGAATTACATGAGATGAGATAGCGTGTACGGAAACAAAAAGGCTGCAAGAACTTATAGAAAATGGAAAGTTTACTCTTATGGGATTAACAAGGATACATAAAGATGAGTTAATGAAGCAGCTTGAACGAATAGATGGTAAAATCTCATTAAACGAAGGCAGCAAATTTTAGTGCGCCAACACAATCTAACATTTATTGTATTCATGATTTTTTAATATATGATAAAGCAGATAGAGAAAATTAAAACGTTCGGAAGTGATACATTGGATATTTTAATCGATTTTAAAAACTATGATAGCGAACAAACTATATTCAAGCGGACTGCATCAAGAGCAATTATTTCTGACGGTGAAAAGTATTTAATGATCACAAGCAAGTATGGAGATTATAAGTTTCCCGGCGGCGGTCAAGAAGAAGGTGAAAATCTTGTGGATACGTTGATCAGGGAAGTTCAGGAAGAAACGGGCTACCATGTCATAAAAAATACTGTTGAAAAATATGGAAAAGTGCGTGAGAGAAGAAAGAAAAGAATCGATGTAATGGAAATGGACTCACATTATTTCTTTTGTCAGGTCGAGCCTGAAGCAGGTGAAAAAAATCTTGATGAATATGAAAAAGAATACGAGTATCAAGTCGTATGGGTGACACTTGAAGAAGCAATAGAGAATAATAAGCAAATAACAGATCTTGACGCCTGTCCATGGAATATAAGGGAGATTAGAGTGATTGAGAGACTGCTGAAGGAACAGTATTTTCATAAAAACGTATTACAGCACTTACCAGTTACGATGAAGACTCTGTTGCAAGGGAAGAACTTTGAAGTTGATTCTATTGGCAAGTCTGCATCGAATGTCTTTATCTTTGAAAACGACCTTGTCTTAAAAGCAGAAAATAAAAGTCACACCTCTGATGGTGAATACGAGATGATGCAATGGTTAAAAGGAAAACTACCCGTGCCGGACGTCGTTGACTTTTATTCAGATAGTGAAAAGAATTATATTCTAATGACTAGACTGAAAGGAAAGATGGCTTGTGATCCATCCGTGACGCAAGATGTTCAAGTGATGGCAAAGCTGCTTGCCAAAGGTTTACAAAAGCTCTGGGAAGTGAATATTGGTGACTGCCCGAGAGTGATTGATTTGGATTATAAACTAGATCTCGCTTTATATAATATAGAAAATAATCTTGTCGATATGTCAAACGTAGAGCCTGAGACATTTGGAGCGGAAGGCTTTGCAAACCCAATGGAGCTTTATGCATATTTACTCGCTAATCGCCCGGAGGAAGAAAAGATTCTCATACATGGTGACTATTGCCTCCCGAATATATTCTTTATGAATGGTGAGATATCCGGTTATTTGGACCTTGGATTTTGCGGGATTGGAGACAAGTGGCAGGATATCGCATTGGCAGTCCGTTCGATGAAGCATAATCTTGTTGAAACTGGAAAAGGAGATGACTATCCAGCTGCTTATCGTATATTTTTTGAAGAATTAGGGATTGCTCCCGACGAGGAAAAAATGCGATATTATATTTTGCTTGATGAATTGTTTTGATTAAATGGAAAGGAGTTCTGCTGATGAAAAGACTGGCAGTTATTACTGTAGGCAAAACCCATAGTGGAAAAACAACTTTTGCAAGGAGACTTGAAAAAGTATTACATAACTCCATTGTAATGGATCAGGACAACCACGCTGCATTCATAAACAAGTATTATCAAGAACTGCAGCCCAAGCAAGGTCCTAATATGCTTAAACATGCACTTTCCAAGCTGATTGTTGATTATACAAAAGCGCATACAGACTATCATTTGATTATATGCAATTCAAATCGAAGCAGGGGAAGCCGGAAGTATTTGCTGGAAGAATTGTTTACAAAAGAAGAGTTTACACGCATTCTTGTTCATTTTGATATTGCAGATGAAGTTCTGGAAAAACGTGTCCAAGAGAGCCAGCGTAATACAAATATCTTCCGAGCAGCTTCTAGTTTTGAAGAAGTGCTCACTAGACAACAAGCGGAAACTTTTACTGGGAATGTTTCAAATCCTGCAGAAGGGGAAGCCAATTACCTCTTCACTATTAAAGACAGCCATGAAGCAGGCCATGTTATCCAGGAAATCGTTCATATCGCTGAGAGTATTAAAAATGTTGTTGACGGATAAGACTTTTTTAACAGGAAATATACCCTTCATTATTGTACACAAAATGTCGCTTCTAATTAACTATTTCTTGTTAGTCCATAATAGAAGGAAGTCATTGCATGGATTCGCTTTATGCTCTGGGTATCATTTCAAGCGCATGTTTTCCTTTCTTACAGGTATCAGCTTATCAGAGTATATCAGGCGTAGGAGGCTGACACTTGCAGGATTCGAATTAAGGAATAGCAATATGAAAGTGATTGATATTGCTGTTAAATATGGCTATCGCTCACCGGATTCCTTTCCAAGAGCTTTTTAGACGCTTCATGGGGGAACGCCGTCAGAAGCAATAGTGATTAATAATCCGTTTTTGGCATGCAGAGACAGAGTGTTAAGCACTTGTTTCTGCATGCTTTTCTAATGTGCCCATTTCAAATGAGCGGGATATTCATATGATATTAAATAATCTGTTTAAATAAATATCATCCATCTCGAGAAAGATAAATTGATGATAAGTAACTTATTCACTATACTAAAGTGTGTAAGTGAAAGGAGACAGACAACATGGCACAAATAAAACTTGAATCGAAGGTACTTTCGGTTTTAAAAGATAAAATAAAACTGATTCAAAAGGAAGACGAGGCAATTTACTTAGTTGGACCAATTCAGCTTCCAGTAAATCTTTACGGAGAGACAACAATTTTCCAATGGTACTGTTGGTTAAACTATGATGAAGTAACAGAGGATTATGAACGAATTATTGATCATCTTGCTTCAGCAAATCTTGCGGAATATCAGCAATCGAGTGTACTTGTATATGGGGATTTTGATAATGCAGATGAAGCATTAATCAGAATGCATTCTATTTGCCATACTGGTGATATCTTTGGAAGCAAGCGATGTGACTGTGGTTTCCAGCTAAAAGAATCGATGAAGAAAATTAAAGAGCATGGAGCCGGAGCATTATTTTATTTAGCGAATCACGAAGGACGCGGCATCGGCTTATTCAGTAAAGCAATGGCATATGTGCTTCAGGAAAATGGCTTTGATACGGTTGAAGCAAATGAAAGTCTTGGCTTCGATAATGACCTAAGAAACTATGAAGATGCAATTACTGTATTAAAAAGCTTGCGTACAAAGCCAGTAACGCTAATTACAAATAACCCCAATAAATTAGCAGCACTACGTGACTCCGGGATGTCAGTTGCCGGGAGAACTCCATTATGGGGGGATGTCTCGGAATATAATGAGAAATATTTAGAAACAAAAATTGTAAAGTCTGGTCATTTAAAAGCGGAAGGAACATGTCCAAATGACTAATCATGAATTTTATATGGACCTTGCTCTCAACAATGCGAAAGCAATGAAAGGACAGACAGATCCGAACCCGCTTGTTGGATCTGTCATTGTTAATGATAACCGAATTGTTGGCGTTGGAACACATCTTAAAGCTGGTGAACCGCATGCAGAAATTCATGCACTGAGAATGGCCGGGGATATGGCAAAGGGCGGGACAATCTATGTTACGCTTGAGCCCTGTTCACACCATGGAAGAACCGGCCCATGTGCAGAGGCAATTGTTCGTGCTGGAATTAAGAAAGCAGTAATTGCCACGCTTGATCCGAACCCGCAGGTTTCCGGAAGCGGCGTGAAAATCCTTGAAGATGCGGGAATTGAAGTAATTACAGGTGTTCGTGAAAAAGAGTCTTGGAAAATGAATGAAGTATTTAATAAGTTTATTGTAGAAAAGAAACCATTTATTACGCTTAAATCTGGTATCACTCTTGATGGGAAGGTTGCAACCCATCGTTTTAATAGTAAATGGATTACATCGGAAGAAGCCAGACATGATGTACATCAGCTGCGGAATGAAAATATGGCTATTTTAGTGGGCATCAACACGGCATTGAAAGATAATCCGGCTTTGACTACAAGAATTCCCAACGGTCGTAATCCAATCCGCATCGTTCTCGATTCTACTTTAAAAATCCCACTTGATTTTCAGCTTGTTACAGACAAACAGGCGGAAACCTGGATATTTACGAGCAAGCAGTACGATGAAAATAAGAAAAAGGCTTTGGAGGATTTAGGCGTAAAAGTTTTTATAACAAATGATGAGAAAACAGTTAATCCAAATGAGGTTGTCGAGCTTCTAGGTGAAAAGAATGTCACTTCACTGATTATTGAAGGTGGCGGAAATGTGAATGCTTCTTTCTTAGAGAATAAATTGATTGATAAAGTCGTGCTTTACTTTGCACCTAAGCTAATCGGCGGGAAAGATGCACCAACCTTCCTGGAAGGAACAGGTTTTGAACTGATGAAAGATGCTGTCGAGCTGACTGATACAAACTTCGAGCGAATTGGAAAAGACTTTAAGTTTATTGGGTATCCAAGCTATGAAAGCATACAGTAATATTGCGAAGATTGAGGGATAGAAGATGAGATTTGGTTTTGATATAGATGATACATTGATTAATTTACGGGAGCATGCTTTTCATATTTATAAAGAAAAATTACAGCAAGACCTTTCATTGGATGTTTTTCATGCTTTGACTCGTGTCGAAATTCATGAACCCTTTGGTTTAACAGATGATGAAGGAAAAGAAATGTGGAAAACTTCTTTAGAAGAAATTTATTATACAGACTGCCCGACTTTTCCAAAAGCACTTGAAGTCTTACTTGAGCTTGAAAAGCAGGGTCATGAGATTTTCTATATTACAGCACGACCGAAAGAGCATGGTATCAGAACGCGTGAATGGATGAAAAAGAAAGGTTTTCCTGTAAAAGATGAACAGTTTTTCTTTGGGATGGAGGACCATGAAAAAACACATATTATTAAGGATTTAGCGCTTGATTATTTTGTTGACGACAAGCCGGCTATATTAGAAACATTGAAGGAAATCCCAGTAAAGTTAATTGTGAAGGACCAATCCTATAACCAAGGTGCAGACTTTATGCGACTAGTGAATTGGCAGGATTTTAATAAAATAATAAGCAGGTAATTTATATACAGGATTGCAGGAAGCTAAATGAAACAATATGCACAAAAAAATAACTGGTCATATCTTTTAAAAGATGGTATGATTACCTAGCGATGAGCTGATTTGTATAAGTCGGGGAACAATGCAATACATGTGAATGTGAACACATGGTTCACTCGCCACAAATAATCGAAAACACCTATATTTTTATAGGTGTTTTTTTATATGAAAAAAAGGCTTATTCCTTTAAAGTAACTCTGCTAATTTATTGGAATCAAATAGCTTTACATATCTGCTCTGTTCATTTATATTCATAATAAATAAAATTTACTGATTTTTAGAACTCTATAGAAGATGAGGGATAAGTAATGGACGAGATTTATATGCAACTTATGCAGGAAAAGAAACGTTTTATTCTCCGAGCTCTTTCATTTGCTTCCCTGTTTTACTTTATGCTTCCAATTGCGCTCATCTTTTTCCCGGAAGCTATGAATCAATCAAGCTTTATAAAAGGTGTAAGCTGGGCCTGGATTTATGCTTTTTTACAAATCCTAATGATATGGATTTTAGGTCTTATCTATCATCAGAAAGCGAAGAAAATTGATCGGGCATTAGAGCAAATGTTTCAGGGGGAGGAACAGTGAACCTTACATACTTCTTGTTTTTTATCTGTATCATTGTATGCACACTGATTATTACTTACTGGGCGGCAAAGCGAAGTGTAACAACCAATATATTTTACACAGCTGCAGGGAGTTTAACTGGATTTCAAAATGGTCTTGCAATTGCTGGTGACTTTATCAGTGCTGCTTCTTTTTTAGGAATTGTTGGCACGATTGCACTTAGCGGGTATGATGGATTTTTATATTCCATCGGATTTTTAGTTTCCTATTTAGTTGTTTTATATTTGGTTGCAGAACCAGTGCATCGGCTTGGTAAATATTCCCTTGGTGATGTAATTTGTTCTCGATTTCCCGGAAACTCCATGCGCTGGATTATGGCGATCGGGGCATTTTCAATATCCATCCTCTACATGATTCCACAGCTTGTTGCATCAGGCTTTTTATTGCGTCTTTTATTGGATATTGATTATTCGATTTCAGTTGCTGTGATTGGCAGTCTGATGACAATTTACGTTATGTTTGGGGGCATGATTGCGACTTCCTGGGTGCAGATTGTAAAAACAATTGTACTCATGTCGGGTACATTTCTGCTCTCATTAATTGTATTGTCAAATTTTGATTGGAATATTGGGGCAATTGTTCAACAAGTGAAAGATAATTCACCGCTTGGGGAATCTTTTTTTCAAGCTGGACACTTATTTGAAAATCCAATTGAGCTATTTTCTCTGCAATTTGCATTAATCCTGGGAACTGCAGGTTTACCGCATATTTTAATCCGATTGTTCACAGTGAGAAATACTTTTGAAGTCAGACGCTCATTAATCAGTGCAACATGGATTATTGGTGTTTTCTATATCATGACATTAATTCTTGGACTGGGAACGATTGCATTACTTGGGTTTAATACTTTAGTAGCTGCCGATCCTACTGGTAATCTAGCTGCTCCATTACTAGCAAAAGAAGTGGGAGGAGATTTTCTTTTAGCGTTCATTTCTGCAGTTGCTTTTACTACGATTGTAGCGGTGGTAGCAGGACTGGTTATTTCAGCAACGACAGCCTTTTCTCATGACATTTACCATCATATTTTAAAAAAGGGAAAATCGACTGAAAAGGAACAGCTTGTAGCAGCCCGCTGGACGGCTTTTGTTATTGGATTGATTTCTACGATTTTCGCATTAAGGTTAGAAACGATAAATGTAACTTTTCTTGTCTCTATGACATTTATTGTTGCTGCTTCCAGCAACTTTCCAGTCTTATTACTCACAATCTATTGGAAAAGGTTCAACCAAACAGGCGTGATTGCTGGAATGCTCAGTGGGCTCTGCGCTTCACTCGCATTGCTTGTGCTTGGCCCTCATATCATGCATCCAGAAGGTGGTTTAATAGAAAGAGCAGCGATTATTCCATTATATAATCCAGGAATTATTGCAATACCAATCGGCTTCTTAGGAGCATATCTTGGTGCGATTCTATCCCCAAAGAAAGCACAGTCGCAAATATTATATGAGCAGTTTTTTAAAAAATCCCAGACACGAATCAATTCAAGGAGTGATGCATCTTGAAGGACTTAACAATCATACTTTTTGAGCGGATTGGTTTATTGCTGGTTATTGCCTTTGTGCTAACGCGCACACCAGGCTTTAAAACCTTGCTCTATCGTGAATTTAGTTTGCGAATGTCACTTGTGCATGCTGTCGTGTTTGGCCTGTTTGGCATTGCGAGCACGATTACAGGAATTATAATTGAAGATGGTGGAGTTGTTAACAATCATTTTATTCTGTTTCCAGTAGGGGAAAATCAGCTTATCGTCAGTATGAGCTTAGTAGCGATTGTGATTGCTGGTTTATTAGGAGGCCCTGTTGTAGGATTAGGTGCTGGCCTGATTGCAGGTGTGCATCTAATATTTCTTGGTGGGGTTGGCTGGCTTGCTAATGGATTTGTTAACCCGCTCACAGGCTTGCTTGCAGGCTGGACTGCGCGGTTTTTTTCCAATGAGCGGGTTATTTCACCATTGAAGGCCTTATTTATTGGTGTCTTTCCGCCAGTATTACAAATGCAGCTTTTGCTTATTTTTTATACAGAAACATTTGATATTGTGGAAATTGTTGATTGGATTGGTCTTCCTTTAGTATTGTCTAATAGTCTGGCAATTGCTATTTTCACTGCTATGATTGGGATTGTGCTGAAAGAGCAGGAGAATGAGGCTGCATTGGCAACGAAGCAGGCCCTGTCGATTGCCGAAGAGGCGATACCATTTTTGAAAAAAGATTTTACGGTTGATATGGCAGAGGGAATTACTGAGTTATTGTACAATCGTCTGGAGCTGGCGGCTGTTTCTGTTACGAATAGCCGAGAGGTTCTGGCACATAAAGGGCTCGGCAATCATCATCATAAAGCTGGTGAGCCAATTCGCTCAAGTTTAGCATTGCAAGCAATCGAATCAAAGCAAATGAAAGTTACATATGATAAAACAGACCTTGAATGCAGTCAGGAAAAATGTCCGTTAGGGGCTGCAATTATGATTCCAATCACCCAAGCGAATGATGACACAGGTTTAATTAAGTTCTACTTCCGCAAGCCGCAGAACATCTCACCAGTCGAGCTAATGATGGCTCAGGGGCTTGGTCAGTTTATTTCAAATCAATTAAATGTGCTGACGGCTGAAAGGCTGAAAATGCATATTCGTGATACAGAATTGCGGAATTTACAGGCGCAAATTAATCCACATTTTCTTTTTAATACATTGCAGCTGATCGCTACATTGTTTAGAGAGGATGCGGAAACAGCCAGGCATATCACATTGAAGCTCGCTAGCTTTATGCGGTTTAATTTGCGTCTCGTTTCAAAGTCGCTTGTGGAACTGGAGAAGGAATGTGAACATGTAGAAGCGTATGCATCCATTATCCAAGCGAGATTTGCTGAAAGACTGGAAATTAACTTTAAGAAGCCTGAAGATCTTTCGAATATCTATATTCCGCCTTCTACAATCCAGCCATTGGTAGAAAATTGTGTTCAGCATGGCTTGCATCATGTTGCAACAGGAGGTAGAGTTGATATTTTAATTACATCGGATGAAAGCGATGTTTATATTTCTGTCCGTGATAATGGAAGAGGTTTTCCAAGGAATATTTTAAAAGATGTCAGTCATAAACCTTTAGTAGATGTAAAAAATGGCGGGATTGGGATATATAACGTAAATCAGCGGCTTATCAGTTTATTAGGCGACGCTTCAAGATTGAAAATTAATAACTTGCCTGGAGGAGGCAGTGAAGTATTGTTTCAGATTCCCCGAAGAAATCATATGGAAAGGCAGGCGATTACATGATGATGCGGGCGATGATTGCTGAAGATGAGGCAATGGCGAGAAAAGAATTGATGTATTTACTGCAGGAAGAAGAGGATATTGTGCTATCCCCTTATGCTGAGAACGGAAAGCAATTAGTAGAATTATATAAAAAGCATAAACCAGATATTATCTTTCTTGATGTGGAAATGCCGGGGATGTCAGGGTTAGAGGCAGCAAAAATTATTGCAAAACAAGCTGACAAACAGCCGTTATTTGTATTTACTACTGCCTATGATGAATATGCCCTGGATGCAATTGATGTAGAGGCAATTGATTATTTATTAAAACCTTACGAGGAAACACACTTTAAACGTGCGCTTTCTAGATTGCGCAAAGCTTATTCAAATAAAGAGAAAACTAACCAGCAAAACATGCCTCTAACGAAAGAGAAGTTATTGATCGATGACGGAGAGAGAATGGTGGTACTTGCTCCTGAAGCGATTTACTATGCCGTCCCACATAAAAAACTGCTTGAAATCCACACAGAAGATAAAATAATAACAAGTAAAATGACATTGCAGGAGCTTGAAGGTAAATTGGCGAATGATGCTTTTTTCCGTACCCATAGAAGTTATCTTGTAAATTTAAATCATATTTTTGAAATTACCCCATGGTTTAATGGGACGAGCAATGTAACTTTAAAGGATAAGGAAAAAACAAAAATACCGGTGAGTCGTTCAGCAAGTAAAATATTGTTAAAAAGATTCAAACTATAACCATTAATCTGTAATAGGAGACCATTTAATCCTAAAATTCAACCGTTTATCCCAAAATTAGCTCAAATCTGTTTGAAATGCTTATAATTTGGTAAGCGCTTCCAACGGGAGACGTGGGGGAGAGGGGGATTTTTCAAACAGGTGAAGACACGGCGGAAAATAGGGAATGGATTTATTTGAAATCTCACTAATGGAGAGGATGGCTATTTTATGAATACACAGCCTGCATTTGCTGAAAAAAAGAAAAACAAGCAAATTGATTTCGTGAAAGTAGAAGAAAGTAAGCAGTTTAAGAAGTTTATGAGGGATAAAAAGAAGTTCATTATTCCAATGACAATTTTTTTTCTTATATTTTACTTCTTACTGCCAATTTTTACTTCGTATACTTCATTTCTCAATACATCATTCTTCGGTGACATATCATGGGTATGGGTATTTGCATTTGCCCAATTTATTATGACTTGGGTTCTGTGCACAATCTATGTTAAGAAAGCAGGAAGATTTGATGAACAGGCAGAAGAAATTGTTAAAGATCAATTGAACAAAGGAGGCAACACATAATGAATGCCACTGTTGTTATCCTTTTCTTAGCAATCGTTATTCTAACATTAGTAATTACGTATTATGCAGCAAAAAGAACAAAAAGCACGGGAGATTTTTATACAGCTGGGGGAGGATTGACCGGTTGGCAAAACGGACTGGCGATTGCCGGTGACTACTTATCTGCAGCTTCATTCCTGGGAATAGCCGGGGCGATTGCACTCAATGGATTTGATGGCTTTTTCTACAGTATTGGTTTTCTGATTGCCTATTTAGTTGTTTTATTCTTAGTAGCTGAACCACTTCGAAATCTAGGAAAGTATACAATTGCTGATATGATTAACGCACGTTTTGATGCGAAGAAAATCAGAGGAGCAGCTGCGCTTAGTACGATTACCATCGTGTTATTTTATATGATTGCACAGCTGGTTGGTGCTGGTGCATTAATTCAGCTATTATTTGGCCTTGATTATTGGATTGCGGTATTAATCGTTGGTGTGATGATGACCATTTACGTCTTATTCGGCGGTATGATTGCAACGAGCTGGGTGCAAATTACAAAAGCAGTGCTCTTAATGGCTGGTATGATTATTATTTCTTTCCTTGTTTTAATGAAATTTAACTTTAATATTTCTTCTATGTTCACAGCAGTAAAAACGGCAACAACTCATGGTGCTGATTACTTAAAGCCTGGCATACAATATACTCAGCCACTTAGCACAATTTCCCTAATGATTGCACTCGTATTAGGGACGGCTGGTTTGCCTCATATATTAATGCGTTTCTTTACAGTAAAAGACGCAAAAACAGCTAGAAGCTCTGTTATTACTGCTACATGGACAATAGGAATCTTTTACATTCTTACATTATTTCTTGGATTCGGTGCGGCAGCATTTGTAGGACAAAACGCAATCCTTGGGGCGAATCCTGGGGGGAATATGGCAGCACCACTGCTTGCACAAGCAATTGGGGGAGACGTTTTATTTGCCTTTATTTCTGCGGTAGCCTTTGCAACGATTCTTGCTGTTGTGGCAGGTTTGGTATTATCAGGTGCTTCTGCATTTGCGCATGATATTTATGGGCAAATCATTAAAAAAGGGAAAGCAACTGACCGCCAGCAAATGCTTGCTGCCAGATATGCGTCACTCGCAGTGTCTGTTTTATCGATTGTGCTCGCCTTAGGTGCACAGTATTTAAATGTGGCATTTCTTGTATCGCTTGCATTTTGTATCGCTGCAAGTGCGAATCTGCCAGTTATTTTATACACCGTATATTGGAAAAGGTTTAATACGACAGGTGCTGTAACGGCCGTTTTAACTGGTCTGTTATCTGCATTAATACTCGTATCGATCAGTCCAAGTGTGTTCTCACCAGTGGAAGGGGCAGCATTATTTGTTGGTGAGGCGATATTCCCGCTTGAAAACCCAGCAATTATTAGTGTGCCATTAGGTTTCCTTGGTGGTTATCTAGGTACAATTTTATCAAAGGAATACGATCCTGTTCGTTATGCTGAAGTTAAAGTTAAAGCAAATACAGGATATCGGGATCCTAATTAATGATTATGTAAAGAGGGATAGTACTGTAAATCTTTAACATAGAGAGAATGAGGAGGAAAGTGAATGAGTTCAAAGATACTAGATGAGAAAATAGCAGCTTATCCACAACAGCCCCATGGAGGTGAATTGATAAATCAAGTATTAAAAGGACAGGAGCTTGAGGATGCGATTGAAAGATCCAAACAGTTACCAATGATTGTTGTCGATTTAGAGGCAATCATTACACTGGAAATGATTGCGACTGGTGTATTATCTCCTAATAAGGGATTTATGAATGAAATAGATTATAAATCGGTGCTGACAGAAGGCAGATTAAGTAATGGTGTTGTTTGGCCAGTACCTCTAAGCTTTGCACCAATAGGTGACCGAAATAAGGAAATCATTAAAACACTAAAAGTCGGAGACGAAGTGGCTCTGGCCGATGAATCAAAAGAAGCAGTAGCAATACTAAAAATTGAAGATCTCTTTGATTACGATCGGGAGTTTCGCGCCATGCACTTATTCGGTACAGCAGATCGCAATCATCCTGGTGTAGACTCAATCTATCGCAGAATGGGAGATACCGCGTTAGGCGGGTCAATTCACTTGTTGCGCCGCGTGCATTGGGGTCCGTTTGAAAGCATCAGGCTTGAACCAAAGGATACATGGAAACTGTTTTATGAGGAAAAGAAATTTAACTCTGTCGGCGGATTTATTACAGGTGCAAATCCTTTACACCGTGGTCATGAGTATATTCATCGTAATGCATTAGAAGAGTTGGATGGATTATTTGTTCAGCCATTGGTTGAGATGGCAAAGCGGGAATATACACGTCATGAGTTCAGGATGCTTGCATATCGCAGTGTACTTGATACGTATTATCCAGAAGACAGGACAATATTAGCACCACTACGAGTGACATATATTTTCGCTGGTCCGCGGGAAGCAGTGCTCCATGCCTTAATTATGAAAAACTACGGCTGTACCCATGCTCTGATTGGACGAGATCATGCCGGGATTGGTGATTATTATGACAAGTATGCCAGTCATACAATTTTTGATACATTTACTCCAGAAGAACTAGGAATTGATATTCGTTTGTTCCACGAAGTATTTTATTGTACAAGGTGCGACAGTGCGGCTACCGAATATACATGCCCGCATGATGAGCGGTACCGAATAAATATTTCAGGAACGGGAATAAGGGAGCTTTTACGTTATGGTGTGTTACCGCCAAAAGAAATCGTTCGTCCTGAATCTGCGCGAATTGCAATGCAAGGAATTCAGCCGAAAGGGATAGATGAAAACAAGCAAGCAATTTCTCCAGTCGGCAAAACGATTAAAAGTATTTTCCCATATTATTTGCATAGAACGAGACTTGGCGGTGCGGAAAGAGAAGTTCCACTGGAGGCGGAGCAGCTTACGATTGAAGACTTAGTTACAGCAATTACAGATGTCCGTGAAAATGCTGATCGCATTTATAAAGAAATCTATGAAGAGTTTAGTTATGTGACTGACATGACACGTGCTGTTCAGCCAGAATGGGTATCAGACGCTCGTGAGACGCTCCATAGGCATCAGGAGATGGTGGTAGAATACCTGGAAGAAAAGGTTGAAAGAGCAGCCGACACTGCATCTGATGAATTTATGTATCAAGATAAGAGTGAAGCGATGCGGGAATTGGATGTAGCACGTAAGATATTTGAAGACCTTCCTTCACCGCTCCGGACTGAGCAGCTGCAGTACCGAACGTGGAATTCCTTACCATATCAGCGTTATCGTGGAAGTGACGAGTAATTTTATAGTGGTGTTAAATTGAATTACGGTTTCGAACATTTATTAGTAAAATGTTCGAAACCGTTTTTTGTGTAGAGAAATGGATTATGGTGTGTTTAAGAGCCCTGAATAGGCTTAAATTTAAATAGGAACTGATGTTTCATCATCAAGGTGATTTTTACATCTTTACGAACAATCATTATCAGGTCAGCATGAGTTATGTTATCATTATTTATTATGTTTTCAATTTAAAAGATAAAGTGACTGACTATATGGAGGAAGAAAATGAATGCACATTGTGAATGTGAAGAGCTAACACATATTAAAGTTGAAGCAGATATAGGAACAGAGCCGCTTTGGTGCGGGAAATGCGGATTTAATTTGGATATAAATGGATTTGAGCTTTCTGATATATTGAGAAAAGAATTAATGGATTGGGCAAATGCTTATGGTACTTGGATTGACTGGGATACGGATGGTTTAATAGCAGGTGGAGAAGCAATCGAGATGCAGCATAACGCGTTAGGACTCTTGCTGACTGAAAAAATTATAAAAGAATGGGTAGAGGAGTATCAGGTTACATTCTCACCATCTCATTACAGGAAAAAAATCGAATCCCATACATGAAAGTATAGGGATTCGATTTTTAATTAATTATAATAAACCATTACTTAGCTGGTCAACAGCAATAATAGCATTTGCTATATCTTCTGCAGTAATGTCAGGAGAAAGGTTTTTCATTGTTTCTCCTTCTTGTGTTGCAGCTTCTCCAACTTTCAATAAATCTTCAAAGGAAGTTTCATCCAGATGCATTTCTTTTAATGTTGTAGGCAGGCCGAGTTCACGATAAAAATGAATATAACTCAGCAATTCCTCTTCTGGATGCAGTTCAAGCATTAACTGAACCAATGTGCCATAAGCCACTTTTTCTCCATGTGTTAAATGATGAATATCACCTGCAAGTACTGTGAAGCCATTGTGTATTGCATGAGCGCCTGCAAGTCCACCAGTCTCAAAGCCAAGACCAGATAATAATGTATTTGCTTCCACGACAGCCTCTACATGCTTCGTGACAATTCCTTTTTGTACTGCTTGGTAAGCTGGAATGCCATACGCAAATAGAGTTTCCTCACAAGTTCTGGCAATCGCTTGTGCTGCGATACTTGGCTTACCGCCAGCCATTGTCAATCCGCCGCTCTTAATATTTGCTCTCGCTTCTACCCATGTTGCCATTGCATCGGCAACCCCAGAAGAGAAAAATCTTGCAGGAGCTTTGGCAACAACTGCCGTATCAACTAAAACGAGATCAGGGTTTTTTTTATAAAACTTATAGGATTCAAACACACCTTCATCGCTATAAATAACAGATAATGCGCTCGTTGGTGCATCGGTTGAAGCTGTGGTAGGGACAATTACAATTCCAATATCCAGGCCATCAGCAATAGCCTTTGCTGTGTCCAGTGTTTTACCGCCTCCAACACCGACAAGTATATCTGCATGAACCTGTTTGCCTTCTTCAACAACACGGTTAATTTCGTTTATAGATGCTTCTCCATTAAACTCTACGAAGTGATAATCTAACTTTACTTTATTAAAGCTCGTTTGGATTTGTTCACCAGTAATACCCCAAACAACTTCATCAGATAAAATTAATGCCTTTTTCCCTAACTCCTGTACGTATTCACCAATGTTTTTTAACTCATTGGCACCTTGAATATATTTACTAGGTGATGAAAAGATAATTGCTGACATTAAATTCTCTCCTTTATTTGTATGTATTTTCTTTGTATACACCTTTATTATACCCAATTATCGATATGAAAAACGTTATAATTGTTAATTATCTGTGAAATGATTCACAATAATAGTGTTCAAGGGGGAAATTGCTAGTCTTTGGCAAGTGCAACAAGCTCAACTTTTATTCAATCAAGATTTTCAAAATAAACGGTATAGTGATTTGTTTCCCTGGCAAATGAGAAGGAAGAACAGATAGAAAAACCTGATCACCTTAATTCAGTATTTTTGTAAGTTCCCTGGAAAATCGCAGCTTGAATACAATTCGCTTTCCAGGGGCCTGCGGAAAGCGAGGGGCATTTGGAATGCGAATCTGCAGCGGAGAAGTAAAAGAGCAAAACAAACATTATTCTGAATTAAAGTGGTTAGGACTCTACTTAAAATGTTGGTTTAGAAACGATACATAATATAGATTTACTATCATTACGGAAGTTTTGTATAATTAGAAAATAACAGTTCATTGCGGGGGAGAGAGGGATATCATCGAACGAATTAAAGTTTTTAATTGGGTTTTAAATATTGATGCCATACAGACAAAGCAATATTATCAAAAGGCCAGTTTGTATTGTGATTGTTTATACTGCGAAAATTTCAGTGCTGCGAGCAGCCGGTTGGATATACAGATAAGCAATTTGCTGCTCAGTTTAGGCATAGATTCTGCGAAGCCGAACCATTTATCAGATTTAGGAGAAGCTAAAGATGGACTAAGATTGTATATGGGAAGTTATCATTTTGTTGGTGAGTTATTAGCAGGTCTGTCTGCCGATACCCAAGAATGGAATGATGCAAACACAACAGCTATTGGAAATTTCACATTCACAATGAATCATAAATTATCATTTGTAGATGAAGCTATGCCAAAGCCGATTCTCCAATTGGATTTTGAAACAAAAATACCGTGGGTGTTAACCGATAAACCTGAATAATATAATTAAAAAGAGAAAGAGGGAAATACATGTTTTCAGATGACCAGTTACAGGACGCGATAGAAGGAAAAGCTGTTGGTGATTATTATCCTTATAATACAAACAATGAGCGAGAGATTGAAGCACATATCCGCCGCATGCTTTATCGCCTGAAGCGGATTCCGAATTTAATTGTTGATGCGGAATGGGAGCACTTTGGGAGCGGGTATGCCTCCTTTGTGGAATTTTTTTGTTATCGGAAAGAAGACATTACAGTCATAGAAGAAAAAAACGGGGAAAGAGAGCTGGAGATAAGAGGGATTATTATTGATGTTTGCCGTCTGGCTCCAGTTACTATTATGGGTGAAGATGAACGAATGAGAATAATCAATATCGCCGTAAATGAAGAGGTAGGTGGGGCTTATAGTTCTTTGCTTGATGATCCACGTCGTTTAAAGATCAGCGAAAGATTTCATACCGTAGAGCGTCAGTTGAAGCAAGCTCTAGAAGAATTTGAGTACGTAATTTTAGATGAGGAAACTGTGAATAAGCCTTTGTCTTTTAAAACGAAAATACCGACTATTTATCGTGAATCTTATGGATATAAAGTGTTAGATGCACTTTTTTACTGGGAGGATTAAAACGTTTACTACGCTAGATCCTATCCGCCAAAAAATATTTAAAGGATTCTCCTAAGTAATGTCGAAGTTTATAAAAAAGCAAGAAAAAGAGAGGGGAAAAGCTTATGAACTTGTTCGAGAAGATCGATACAATTTGTCTGAAAGTAAGTGATGTGGAGAAATCCAGCCTTTGGTATCAGGATATCCTTGGATTTAAAGAATCTTTGAAGGGGGAAAATTATCGAATCCTGTTACTTGATAAAGATACTATACCATTAACAATCGAGGAAGGTGGAGCAGCTCCATCATCCAACCAAGCATATCCGATTTTTTACACACGAAATATAAAAGCTGTTTATGAAAAATTAAAAGAAAATCAGGTAACTATAGGTGAGATGGAAATGGATGGAATCAATCAATATTTTGATTTCTATGACTTGGATGGAAATCATTTGCAGGCTTGTTATTGGGAATAATCTCATTATAGGAACTTGATGCTTACGATAAAATAAACAGAAGGAGCATTTTTTGAGAGAGCATGCCCCTTCCATAAAACAAAACCTATTTTCTGTCCCAAAAACGCATTTGAGCAATGGCGGCTACAAAGTCTTCACCGAAATTTGGATTATTCGCTGCAAACACGACACCAGCTAAATTATTTCCTGGTGATGATTGAACAAAGCTTTGCCCTGTTGTCGCAACTCCAATTGGTTTATAGTGTTGATATGCCACATGTACAAACTCTGTAATATCGGCATTGAACTTTCCTTGATTATTCGAATTTCCGCCAACTACATAAAGCGAGTCAACAAGATAAGGACTGGAAGTAAGAAAAGTTTTATTTACTTTAAGTGTTGTGCCGTCAGATCCAGTTACAGTACCAAGTCTTTCGCTTACGATGTCAACAAAAACCCCATTTTGCTGTAAGGTATTAAGTACATTTGTTACTTCAGCTCCATTAAATCCATCGCCAATTAATACGCCCACTTTTTGGGTATATGCATATTTAGGGGTGCTCGCCTGACTCAGTGAGGCATAGCTTGCAGAAACAGGGACATTGGTTCCGCTTGGACGGTTAACTCCAATATTATCTGCAACAATAACAGCCATTTCTTTATCAACCTTGACAAGTACATCAACGACTTGCTGACGAACAGATTCGCTCTTTACACTGCCGACCTGATAGCTTAATCCTTCAATCGTATGCTGCTTTTCTACAGGGGTTAAACTATTCCAGAATATTCTTGGCTGTGAAAAATAATCCTTGAATGAATCACTTCTTGCTCTAATTTTGTGGCCTTCTACTTTACCGGGATAAGATTTGTAGCCGCCCTCTTCTGGTGGAACTGTGTATGGCGTGTTGTCTGCCAGTGAGTTTTCATGATAGTTTACTTTGTCAACATCAATTCGTTGACGCATAACACCTCGTCTTTGATTGTTGTGAAACGGGCATATTGATTTATTGATTGGTAATTCAGTATAATTTGCACTGCCAAGTCTGTGGTTTTGTGTTTCTCTATATGCAAATAACCGGCCCTGCAAAACGGGGTCATTAGAGAAATCAATTCCCGGCACCACATTTGCGGGATTAAAAGCGGCTTGTTCGGATTCTGTATGATAATTATCAATATTTCGATTGAGTGTCAACTTACCAATAATCTCTACAGGAACGACCTCTTCGGGCCAAAACTTTGTAGGATCGAGAACATCGAAATCGTAGTTAAATTCATCCTCCATCGAAATTAACTGTACCCCAAGCTCATATTCAGGGAAAGCACCGTAATCAATAGCCTGCCTTAAATCTCTTCTGTGAAAATCGGGGTCCAGTCCACCGATTTTCAGCGCTTCATCCTGAAGCAAGGAATGGACTCCAAGAACGGGTTTCCAGACATACCTCACAAAAGTAGCTACATCTTGATCATTAACAAAGAGGTACGTATTAATAGACCAAGATTCCATCATGCGATAGCTTCTTAAAATGCCGCGATCGGACATAATCCACAGTACCATATGAAGGGATTCAACGTTATTTGCTACATAATCCCAAAAGCGGTCGTGTGCTCCGCTTGCTGTAGGAATATCATCTGCCTGCTTTGATTGGTATGCATGCATTACATCTGGAAACTTCATTGCATCCATATTTACTAATACAGGCATTGCGATGGTCGTTAAATCCACATTACCTTCTTCTGTATAAAGCTTTACACCCTTACAGCGCAAATCCCTTGCTGTATCATAGGAACCCTTTCCACCCTGAACAGTAGAAAAACGAACGGTTATTGGTGTCTTTTTACCCGGCTCCTGTAAGAATCCCGCTTTTGTTACATGACTCATGGACTGATAACATTCAAACTCACCATAAGCACTGTATCCCCTGGCGTGAACCACCCTTTCCGGTATTTCTTCATGTGCAAAATGAGACATTTTTTCTAAATACTCATAGTCCTGACGTAAAGAAGGACCACGTATTCCAGCCTTTAATTGGTCCTGGTCTTGTGATCTTTTTTTACCCTCCTGTGTTGTCATTGGCTGTCCTCTGTCAGATATACGGTAACGATTTAATTGCTCTTGTTTTACATCATTAGTAACTCGTTTTTCATCTTTTGATGATTTATCATCCATTTATAATCACCGCCCTATTTAATAGATATGTTAATTCCATTTATATACCTATGCGTTGTCTTTTATACCTAGAACAATAATTACTCTGCCAGCACACTCTTTCTTTATTTTTCATATTGTATAACCACCCATAAAGGAGGCTAAATCAGATGATTGATGTAAACGATATAAGAGAGAACTTACATTCACAAGGATTACCGGTGTATGAGACAGATCTTCCTTTTATCCAAAGCATATTCTCTACGATGGAACAAGCCCAAACTTCACTTCAATCCTTTCCATATTTAAATATGACTGTCCCAATTACTGTAGTTGATAAGGACTTAATGACATGAATGAATTATCATTTATGACAGCGACCGAGCTTAGTGTGTTAATTAAAGGAAAAAGACTGTCCCCTGTAGAATTAACACAGCATCTGTTAAAACGGATAGAAACAATTGATCCAATTCTTCATTCCTATATTACCCCATTGCCCGAATTAGCCTTAAAGCAGGCGAGAGAGGCGGAGGAGAATATTATGGAAGGCAAATACATTGGTCCCTTGCACGGCATTCCAATTGGAATAAAAGATAATTATTATACAAAAAATATAAAAACGACAGATGGATCAAAGCTTTTTTCTGAATTTGTACCTGAAGCATCTGCAACGACAGTGAAGAAATTGCTTAAAGCTGGAACAATTATGCTAGGAAAGCAAAACATGCATGAACTTGCTGCTGGATCTACAGGTACGAACCCTTTCTTTGGTACGACTCGCAATCCATGGAATATAAACTATATGCCTGGAGGGTCGAGCGGGGGCGGAACAGCTTCATTAGCTTCAGGACTAGCGACAATTGCGACAGGAACAGATACTTTTGGCTCGATAAGATTACCTGCTGCGATGTGTGGTGTATATGGGTTAAAACCAACTTACGGGCTTGTCAGTACGTACGGTATTTTTCCTACAGCATGGTCATTGGACACTGCAGGCCCTATGGCGAGATCGGTTTCCGATTTAGCAATTATGCTTGATTATATGGCAGGGTTCGATCCGAAAGATCCTGCAAGCCTTCATATACGGGAATCTAATTATGCGGAAAATCTAAATAAAGGGATGAGAGGAGTAAAGATTGGTATTCCCAGGTATTATCTTGAAGGGCTGGACTCCGATATAGAAAAGCTATTCCGTCATGCAATGGAGATACTGAAAAAATTAGGTGCTGAATTAAAAGAAATAGTAATTCCGGAATTAGAAACGTCTGAATTTGCGGGTTATTTAACTGTAACTGGGGAGGCATCTGCTTTTCATTATAAATGGTTACAGACCGATTCTGAAGATTACTCGCAGGACATCCGGACTTTCTTTTTGGCTGGTGCTTTGACTAACACGCCAAAATATATTCAGGCACAGCAGGCTAGAAGAAAAATGGTTGAAGCATTTCATAAGGCATTTGATGAAGTTGATATCTTGCTTGGCCCAACTATACCGATTACTACCCCTGCATTTAGTGCGAGCTGGGTAAAGCAAAATTTAGAGGTTGTGAAACAGTGTTTGCCATTTACAGTTCCGGTGAATTTAACAGGAACACCAGCCTTAGCTGTACCAATGGGGTTCGACAGCAAAGGTCTTCCAGCAGGCATGCAATTTATCGGAAATCATCTATCAGAAAAACTTTTATTGCAGATAGGAAAAGCCTGGGAGGAAACGAATCCATTGCATTTTAGTATGCAAAGTTAATTTAAAATCCATTTTTTGAAATAGAAAGAAAGGAAAGATTTGGTTTCATTAAATAATGAGTGGTATTTACATTTGAGGATACAATAATAGACGGAAGGGATGCTATAAGGATTTCGTTCAGTAATTCCATTCAGTGTTCTTTCTAACAAAGATAACTAACAGGAGGGTCATTCATGGATAACAACAATCGAGATTTTAATCGCAGAGATCAAAGAAATCGTAAAGAGGAAATTAATCGTAATCAGGAAATTGTTGATGTAGAATTTGCAGACGAGAATGAATTCTTTGATGAGAATAATTTCAGAGAAAATAACGAGCAAAACAATGAAAGACGTAATAACCGAAATCAGAATCAAAATCAAAATCACAAATAAATAGCCCTCTCTAAGACCTGAATCAGTGGAAATTCCCATTGGCTCAGGTCTTATCTTATGAGAAGGAAAGAGGCAAGGGTCAATGACCATTGCCTCTTTTTATATAAAGCCTTTTACCAGCTAGCTTTTTTTAGGCCAGGAACTTGACCTTTGTAGGCAAATTCACGAAGGCAGATACGACACAATTCGAATTTTTTTAATACACTGTGTGGTCTGCCGCAATGCTTACAACGACTATATTCGCGAACTGCAAACTTTTGTGGCTTTTGATTCTTAACAACTAATGCTTTTTTTGCCATGCGGCATCCTCCTTTATTATAAATAGAAGGATATTATAGCATATGGATGAGACTTTATCATCAGCCAAATAATGGCAGCTGATCTGCTTTTAAAGAATTATGGTTTCAATACGACTTTAATGCAATTATCCATTTTTGCATCAAAGATTTCGTATCCATATTTTGCTTTCTCGAGAGGTAAGGTATGTGTAATAATATCACTTAAATCTACCTCTCCTTCTGCAATCAAGTCATGTAATAGAGGCATGTAGTGAATTACTGGTGCCTGTCCAGTCCTAATGTTGACATTTCGCATAAAGATATCACCGAATGGGAATGCATTATACCTTGATCCATATATTCCAGTCACCTGTATATTACCGCCTTTTCTCACGGCTTGACTTGCCATTACAAGAGCACCCATGGAACCGCCATGGAGTTTTAAACCTGTTGCCAAAAACTCTAAATCGCTCATTTTGCCATCCATGCCTACACAGTCAATGACAACATCTGCACCGCCTTTGGTTATCTCATTTAAGTAGGAACCGACATTTTCATGGTCTTCAAAGTTAATCATTTCTACATTGTTTGTTCGCTTCGCATGCTCTAAACGATAGCCGATGTAGTCAACAGCGATGACTCTTTCTGCTCCTTTTAACCAGGCAAATTTTTGTGCCAGCAAACCAACAGGACCACAGCCAAGAATGATTACAGTATCTCCTGCTTTCATGCCGGAATTGTCGACACTCCAGTATGCAGTAGTACCTGCATCTGAAAGCAATAAAAGGTTGTCATCGTTTACTTCGCTGTCTTCGGAGATTTTGAAGGGGGTAAAGTTTCCATAAGGGACGCGCATATATTCTGCCTGACCACCAGGATAACCGCCTGCAGTACCGGAATACCCGAAATAGGCTCCCATATCACCATTATCATTCGAATTATCACATTGACTTTCTAATTCGTGCTTACAAAACCAACAATCACCGCAACTAACATTGAAAGGAACGACAACTCGATCCCCTTTTTTAAGCTTGGTGACATCCGGACCTACTTCTTCTACGACTCCCATTGGTTCATGTCCAATAATATAATCTTCTTGAAAGTTCGGTATCATCCCATGAATCAGATGCAAATCTGAACCACAAATTGCTGTACGTGTTAGCTTAACAATAATATCATCTGACTTTTGAATACGCGGGTATTCTACATTTTTTACAATTACATTTTTAATACCTTGGAAGGTCACGGCTTTCATCATTTATCTCCTTTTTGCATAAACAGTTTTATAATCTTAATTCGGAGGTTGTGGGAAAAGTCCTTTTCGGTTCGTATTTTCAGGAAAAAGATTTAAATTGGCGATATCAATTGCATTTTGTGCTGCTTTGAGGTCGAGCATTTGTTGTTCACTTACATCATAAGGATGGAACCATTTCTTCCTCATCATCAAATCAATCACTTCTGTCTGATAATCAATTGCTGCTTCCATTTGGTTACGAATTGTTGTTCTTACTTCAGGGCTGGCTGACTCGGTTAAGGCAATAGAATAGTTGCGAACAGCTTCTTTTACTGTAATTAACAAATCGAGGGCGATAGCAGAGTCGATTTTTTCAGGCATCCCAATTGCATTAACAGGATCTAAATAATCATTCATTTCTGTCACCTCACTTATTCAGTCTTTGTATAGGGGTATAGGCGCTGGAGTTGCTTTAAATCGATAATAGACATGTCAACATTTTTCTGCATTAATCTGCGAAGGTCCTGATCAAAGACAATACCTTGCATCAGCTTGGACTTGAGCAAGGCGACGGTTTTCATATTTACTAATTCATGGGTATCCACTGTCTCATGGAAAGCTAAATCTTCTTTAGCCATAGCAAAACCTCCTAATGATTCTAAAATTTAACTTTACTTTTCCCATCACTGGTTTCTAATATACACATAATAGAATGGGGAGATTGCGGGCATAAGTTTGATCTGAGCTGCACAAGCTATGTAAAAGTTTTATAACCATAAGGAGTGAAGTAATGGAAGGGAAATTAGCTCTACATGAACGACTGGAGCTGCAGGAAATATTGACATTTAAGAATTTATGTTTAACAAAAGCAGCTACTATGCAGGGACTCGCTGGATGTAAAGAATTGAAGGATATCCTCGCAACGGATGTAAAAGAGGGAAAGCGGCACGTAGAGCAATTAAATACTATTCTGGAAAAAAGGGATGTGGTGATGTGACGAATATGATTCAAAAAATTGCTGGGTTGAGCGGAATGACGGATCAAGTGATTGCAACTGATTTCTTAATATCTACAAAATCAGCGGTAAAGAACATGACCTTTGCGCTGACAGAGGCTGTAACACCTGAAGCGAGGGAAATTTTAAGACAGCAATTAAATTATTCGATTGAAGCACATGAGAGAATCGGTCAGTATATGATGAAAAAAGGCTACTATAGCCCGAGTGATTTGGATAAACAACTGAAAGTGGAATTGAAGGCATCAAAAGCTGCACTCAAGATAGCTAAATAATTTTTAATTAATCCCATTAGAAGAAAACGCTAAGCTGAATAGGTAAATGATAAAAAGCCAAAAATTGTTTTTGGCTTTTTACTTTTGAAAAAAGTACTACCCCATACACACTGAATTATGTTATAATGCTCTAATGGTACTATGAAGGATAATAACAACCTCTTGCTAGGGAATGCTCTCTAGTGGAACAAAACCAATGCAGATGGGGCTGTCTCGGAAGAACGTGTGAATATTACGGACTTTTGGGCGGTCTTTTTTCATGAAAAAAGAGTTAAATCTCTTAAAAGAAACGAGAGTATACATTTCATCTGATTGGAGATTGCAAAGTTGGAAGGGATATTTCCATGTGTTTTGCATAGTTATTAAGTCGGGCTGAAAATTATTTTGCCAGTAAGGATAAAAGAAAAGGGTTCTTACTGACAAGTGTAACTAAAGTTGTCATCAAAAAAGGGTTGGTGGCAGCCAAGTTTTCTAGTACTGAATTTAGTGAGAAGGAGAAACGAGCAAAATTGAGTGTAGAAAATAATAAATATCAAGATCAATCGTTGTTCAGTATTACATGGCCATTGTTCATTGAAATATCCCTTCATATGAGCGTGGGGATTCTTGCTACTTTAATTTTGAGTGGGTATTCTGATAACGCAGTTGCTGGTGTAGGTGTTGCCAACCAAATCATGAACATTTTTATTTTAGTATTTAATGTTACGGCGATCGGTGCAACTATTCTTATCGGTCAAAATTTAGGAGCAAATCAAATTAAGAAAGCACGGAGCATTGCAAGGTCAGCCTTTGGTTTGAACTTTTGGATTGGCATTGGAATGACAATTGTTGTTGTTTTATTTGGTGGAGTTTTTCTGAAGTTTTATGGTTTAAGCGGCGAAATTTATGACTTTGCTTATACTTATTTAGCTGTAACTGGTTTATCACTTTGTATTGAGGCTGTTGCTCTGGCATTAAGTGCCGTACTGCGCAGTTACGGTCATACGAGAGAGACAATGTTTGTCACAATCATTATGAATATTATAAGTATTACAGGTTTCTTTATTGCGATTAATGGTTTATTTGGTATTCCGGTTACAGGAGTTGTCGGGGTATCTGTTACAATTATTGCAGCACGGATTTTCCTGTTATTAGCCTTGCTGTATTTTGTTTATAAACGCCTGGCGATTAAATACAGGTTGTCTGATATTCTTAAAATCGATAAGACGAATACAAAGAACCTGATGGGAATAGGTATTCCATCTGCAGGTGAGCAGCTCTCTTATCAGTTTTCCCAAGTAGTTATTACAAGCTTTGTAGCAATTGTAGGGGATGCGGCTTTAGCAGCGCGGGTTTACATTTTAAATATCTCCATGTTTTGTTTTATGTTTTCGATGGCAATTTCTCAAGGTACTCAGATATTAGTTGCCCGTTATGTTGGAGCGAAAATGTATGAAAAGACGTTAAAACGCGGTTTGAAAACATTGCGTATCGCTCTAATCGTTGCAATCGTAATCTCATTTATTATTGCATTCACTGGAGAGAACCTCATTGGCGTATTTACCAATGATCCAGCAATTATTGCAGTTGCGATTCCGGTATTATGGGCAATTGTCTTTATTGAACCAGGACGTGCGGTGAATATGGTATTAATGGGCTCATTAAAATCGGTTGGGGATGTCAGGTTCCCTGTTGTAATTGGGATTATCTCCATGTGGGGTCTTGCAGTGGCTCTAAGTTATGTCTTTGGAATTACACTTGGTCTTGGCCTCCTTGGTGTTTGGCTGGCTCAAGGTGTGGATGAGTGGTTCCGTGGTGTGTTCGCATATAGACGATGGAAGTCTCAGCCATGGCTGAAGAAAAAAGTAGTTCGGGAGTCAGGAGCTTAATCTCCAGCAATAGCACATAAAAGCCGATGCATCGTCTGCATCGGCTTTTATGTGCTAAATTTTAATTGATGCTCGTTTGGTTAACTGACGTATGAGCAGTACTGTAACCAGAATAACACCGAAAACAATCGGCAGAGCTGAAAACTTTGGAGTACTCTCTAAGAATGCAACAACTTCCAATAAAGGCAGGTCCATAGCCAATCGTATCATTGCATCCTTAATTAAAAGGAATGAAAGACCGATTGCAATAAAGATTATTCCAGCAATAACTCCTAATCGATAGAATGCTGAACCAATCAGCCAGCCAATCATATAAAAGATGAAAATATGCAAGCTGAATAATGCAAGTGAGAGAAGCAAATTTGATTCCGGACTAATAAAAGGTGTTAAAATAACGGACTGAATGATTTCTCCGATGATATTACCATCCATGTCCATTTCAATGACCAGTTGTTCCAATGTACGGTCAGCTAAGTCATTGGAGGTGAAATTGTTTACAATCAGTTTTTCAACTAAGCTAATAAAATAGGTGAGAATTGGCAGAATGATTGACAACCCAGCACTTGCAATGAGATTTCCAAGGAAGTAATTCTTTCTGGTAATACCATTTTCCACATAATAAGGAAGGAAGTTAATCGCAATGATTCCAATAACGAGCATATAGATATTACTTGAGATATAGCCAGCACTGTAAAACGTATCTAGATTTCCCCCGAAGAAAAGTCTGATAATATTTACAAGAAGGGTAATACCAAGATAATAAAACGTCCAAGTCAATTGTACCCAAAATAAATCGAAGCCGACTCTGCTGAATGATATTGATTTCTTCATATTAGTCTTCCTCCCTTGTTAGTTGAATAAATAGATCGTGAAGCGATACAGGACCAATTTGCAGACCGAGCTCCGCAGCATAGATCTTATCTGCATCACTTATTTCACCGTACAGTGTAATCGACTTCGTATCTCCTAATGCCTCTTGATTAATTACTTCTTTTCCTTCAGCAAACATTTCCACAGTTTGCTTATTGCCGATGATGGTAACACCGTGTGATACTAAATCATCATATGTCTCATGAAGGAGGATTTTACCTTCATGTATAATAATGACTTCATCAAATAGATAGTCCATTTCCGATACAAGATGTGTAGATAAAATGATAATACGCGGATACAGTTCCTGGTCTTTTAAAAGCTCTTTGTAAAATAAGTCACGTCCAGGTGCATCCATGCCAAGGTAGACCTCATCAAATATCGTGATTGGTGACCTGCTGGCTAGACCAACGACAACATTGAATGCAGATTGCTTCCCTTTTGAGAGCTTATATAAAGACTTTTTTCCTTCTAGCTTGAATTTTATTAAAAGCTCTTCTGCGTAGGCTAAGTCAAAATTTGGCCGATAGCGATGAATATCTTTTATGATTGTTGAAGGTGTGTCGGTTTCACTGCTGAAGTCCTTGCTATACATGAAAGTTATATCTTGCATAATCTGCGCATTTTCAAATGGTGCTTTTCCGTTAATGAATAACTGACCGGATGTTGGTTCACGAAAAGAGCCCAGTAATGATAATAGGGAAGTCTTACCGGCGCCATTTCTGCCAAGCAACCCATATATTTTCGGCTCGTTTATTTCAAAATGCATATCATGAAGAATAGACTCTCTTCCATAACTCAGGTGAAGATTTACAGCTTTTATATTCATACATTTTCACTTCCTTCCACACGTTTAATATATTTTAGAATTTCGTCATTTGTAATTTCCAGCTTTTGAGCTTCCCGAACAAGCGTGACGATATAGTCTTCAATGAATGACTGCCGTCTTTTTTCCAGCAGTTTCTTTCTGGCCCCTTCAGCTACAAACATACCAATTCCTCTTTTCTTATAAAGTATATCTTCTTCTACAAGCTGATTTATTCCTTTAGAAACAGTCGCATGATTGATTTTGTAATAATTTACAAGCTGATTTGTAGAAGGGGCCTGATCGTTTTCCTTCAGTTGTTTATTAATAATCTGGTCTTCAATCTGTTCACGAACCTGAATATAGATTGGTTTATCTGCATTAAAAACAGTTTTCACTAGAAGGCCCTCCTTTTTTTTGAAGTTGCTGTTATGGTTATATACTTATGTGTATAACCATAACAGCTGGTGTTTTCGCTGTCAATATGTTTTTATAAATTTAGGCAAATAAAATTATCGGTGTTGGTCGGGGGAGAGAGCATGCTTGAGATAAGGTCTAAGCTGGATGTAACAGCAGATATGGATAAAGGAGAGTTGCGCAAGCTTGATGGAAAATTACTCGTGGACATACAAGGGGAATTGGAAATTATCATTAGCGGCAAACGTTTTTTCTATGAACCATCCATTGCATTGCTGGAATTCGCTGCATTATTAAAAAGATGGGATGGAAAAGAGAATCTGTGCTATTTCACAATGGAACATGATGAAAATGAAGGACCAATTCTTGCATTTACTCATGAAGGAAGAGATGTGTGGGAGCTCTATTCGATATGGCAGGAATATGAAATAACGGCATGGATAAGTGGTGAGGTAATCCGAGATACAGTAAAGCATTTTCTTGATGATTTCAATACCCAGCTGGAAAAACATTATTATTTTACAGTGGAAAGATTTCTTAGAGAGGATTAAAGCTTTTAACAGCAATAAAATAAAAAGCCCTCCCGAGTGAACGGAAGAGGGCTTTTATTTACTTCTTATTTACGGAAGCATCATAAATTGCTTCGACTGCTTCATTTAGTTTTTCATTGAATACTTTATCTGTTTGATTGACATTCAAGTCTTGGCTCAGCGCCCTGGAAAAACTCGCGATGATTCCCTTATTTTCCTTTAGCTTCTCGTTCGCTTCAACGAGTGGATAGCCGCCTGAAAGAGCAACGACTCGAATTACTCTTGGATGATCAACTAGTTCGTTATAAAGGTTAGCTACAGTAGGAATAGACAGTTTTAACATAACACGTTGGTCATCAGCGAGTTCATTTAGTTGTTTTAGAATCTCTTCTTTTAAAATTTCCTCAGCTTGTGCCTTATCTGCACTAAAAATATCTACCTCAGGTTCAATAATTGGTACGAGTCCTGCTGCGAGAATTTGTTTTCCAATCTCGAATTGCTGCTCGACAACCTCTTTTATGCCTTCTGGATTTGCCTTCTTAATAACAGAACGCATTTTCGTTCCAAAAATATTCCGTTCATTTGCACGCTGCAACGTATCATTCAAATTATCAATTGGCTTCATGAGCTGGACTCCGTTTGCTTCGTCAGCCAGTCCTTTGTCGACCTTTAGAAAAGGAACAATCCCTTTTACCTCTGCCAAATAATCTCCCGTATATTTGCCTTCAATTTTTCGGTCCATTGTTTGCTCGAATAAAATAGCGCCAAGAATATGTTCAGAATTAAAAGCAGGGGAAGTAATAATCCGTGTACGCATTTCATGAACGAGAAGAAACATTTCCTCTTCGTTATCGTACTGTTCCTCTGTTACACCATAGATTGCGAGAGCTTTTGGTGTACTTCCGCCACTTTGGTCAAGTGCCGCAATAAACCCTTTTCCATTCATCATGATTTCTAAGTGTTTTTCCTGCATTGAATCCACTCCTATTCTCTCGTAATTAAATTCTGCATGATACTGCAGTGCTACAAATTCATTGTAACATTATTTATACAAATAAACTTTCCACGTGTTTTTAAGTAATTTATGCAAAAATGAGCTGACCATTTTCAAAAGATGCTTTATCTTTTTGTGCGGCTTCAGGAAAAATAAATGTCCAGGGCATGCTCGTGTTTGCAGGTAATGTTAATTTCGGGAAAGAAAATTGATGTGCTGCTATGAGTCTGCCCTTTTCTAAATAGGATAAATCAATCGATTCAAAGGGAAAAACCTGATTTGTAAAATTATGCAGGAGTACGATGACGAGCAGGTCGTGTCTATGGTTGTAATCCTGCCTGATTGGCAGCAGGACAATATTTTCATTATCCATGTGTTTCGTTTCTTCAAATAGATTTTCTATATTCTCACGGTCTGCGGGTGCAATGGTTTTGTCCCATTTCGCTTCAAATTGTAATATTTGCATCAAAGCCCTCCTTTGTTATTTTAGCTTAACAGAAATAAAGCAGTTCTAACACTGCTATTCATTATGTGTGTTATTATAAAAGAAAAATAAGAGAATAGATAGAAACGGTATTAAAGTAATCGGCGGTTTGCTTAGAATATTGGATATGTCGATGTGATATTTGCAGCCTTTTAGATGTATTGGGGTGAAGGCTGATTTAAGTTAGAGTTTTTTAGATACCTATAAAGAGAGAGGTGAGAGGAATGGATGGAATAATGGGAGATTCTTCGATGGAAATGGGTTCATTGTATGAAGATTTGATTGGAGAGTTCAAGATGCTTGCAGAGCGGGAAGGTCCGCATATTATTGCGCTTGATGGGCGTTGTGGAAGCGGGAAGACGACATTTGCAGCGATGCTTAAGCGAAGATTTGATTGTAATGTTTTCCATATGGATGATTTCTTTCTCCCGCAAGAAATGAAAACAGAGGAAAGGTTAAGTGAACCAGGCGGCAATGTGCATTATGAGCGGGTACTGCAAGAGGTTATTCTGCCTTTAAGCAGGGGAGAGGCGGTGCAGCTGATTCCTTTCAACTGTTCTGTGAATGATTTAGGGCAGACACAAACCGTGCCTTTTAAAAAGCTGAATTTTATCGAAGGTGTGTATTCCTTGCATCCGTTTCTTGAACCTTACTATGATTATAAAATTTTTATGACGATTGATGCAGAAACACAAGTGGAACGAATCGCAAAGCGCAATCCTTCTAAAATTGACAGGTTCATCAATGAATGGATTCCACTGGAAGAAAGCTATTTTCGTGCTTTGCAAATTGAGGGGAAAGCTGATCATGTTATTCAGGCTTCTAAAAAATGATTATAGGAGAAAGTTAAGATGAGAAGTACAACAACAAGAAATATTATATTTACTGCTTTATGTATTGCAATTGGTTTGCTGCTCCCGCAGCTGGTTAAATTTGTGCCGATTGCATATCCAGGCGCGGTATTATTGCCAATGCATATACCAGTGCTAGTTTGCGGTTTTTTATGTGGCTGGCGTTTTGGAGCAGTAGCTGGCATACTCACGCCAATTATTGCATCCTTGCTTACAGGAATGCCGCCATTATTCCCGACTGCAGTGTCGATGATGGCAGAACTTGCTGCATATGGAATGCTAACTGGCCTATTATATAAACTTACAAATGGAAAAATCCTTATTAGCTTAGTTGGTGCCATGCTCGGGGGAAGGATTGTTTTAGGTATAGTGAATGCAATGCTTTTCAGTATGGTTGATAATGCTTATGGTTTGGCGTTATTCCTTTCAGGTGCCTTTGTTACTGCGCTCCCGGGAATTATTATTCAGCTGATTTTAGTTCCAATCATTATTCGTTCCTTGCAGCGGGCGAATGTGATGGCCTAAATTAAACGGTATGCTCCTATTGCAGGGCATACCGTTTTCTTGTTATTCTATCCGAAAGCGTTTTGCTACTACTGCTAGTGCTTTGGATAGGTTAATTAGCTTTTGTCCGATGTCAGCGGTTCTTGCAGTTTCTTTGTATTGCTCTTGGCTTGTTGTCAGCATTTCCTCCGCACTTGCAAGTGTTTCCTGAGAAACCGATGCAACGTTTTCTGTCGATGCTTCGAGCTCCGGGATGACTAGATCTACGGATTTTAATTCATTCCGAATACCTTGAAGATGCTCATTGATATCTATAATTTCTTCCATAAGTTCATCAAAGGAAGCTTTAGAGTGATTTGCTGCAGCAAGGTTGGAGCGAAGCTTCTTAGCGATGTCTTGAAACTCATTTGCAGCATTACTTGTGACTTTTTGCATGTTATCTATTGTGTCAGTAATTTCTTTTGTTGCGAGTGAGGATTGTTCGGCAAGTATACCAACCTCATCTGCGACAATGGAGAAGCCTTTACCGGCATCACCTGCACGGGCAGCTTCAATCGATGCGTTTAATGAAAGCAGTTTTGTCTGTTCGGCAATTCCTTTAATTAAATCAACAAGCTGATTAATAGAGGCAGAATGCTGGTTTACTTGATTAATCGTTTTCGTCAGCTGATTGAAGTCTGTTTCAAAGGTGGTTAGTGTATGAATTAAATCTGAGATGCTTGCTTCTCCAATCTTGGCGGATTGGTCTATATGCCGGGAACCAGTAAAAACATTATCCATATTTTTCATCATCTCTTCTATCTTTACCTTCATATCAATAAAGATATTCATACTGTCCTCGGCAAAGGCTGCAGAGTTTTCCGCACCGTCTTTAACAACATTAATTGTGTCAATCACGTCGATGCTCGATTGGACTGCATTTTCAGAGGAGCCCTGCAATGCTTCCCCAGTCTGATTTAAATCATTGGTTGTTGATTTTAGTTCGCCAAGTACAGTACGCATTTGGGCTAGCATTGCCTCATAACTTGTATGGAGAGAAATGATTTCCGGCAAGCTTGATTCTGGCGAGGCAGATTGCATTAAATTCCCCTCACGAACATGGCGCATGGTTCCCCTTAGCTCATTTAATGGTTTTGTCAGCCTCCGGACAAAAAGAATTATAAGGATGGCCGATGCAATAATGCTAAAGATAATAATTCCAATGATTATCTTGCCCATATTTTCTACGTCTCCCATAAAGGAAGAATTGGGTACAAGCAAGACATAAATTCCGTTAATCTCTTCCATTTGCTGAAAAGAGATAGTATAAGCAGTATGATTAATCACGCGTTGGATCTGCCCGGTATTTTGCGCGGTAATGTCTTTCAGGATATTCTCTGGTATTTTTGGTAGTGTATTTTCGCTCACTTGAAAGGGAATCATCTCATTATCGCTGATATAAAAGAAATCAGAAGCAATTCCATCTTTCTCTAATTGGTTTTGTTGTATGCGAATATTACTATTAAGCTGCTGAAAAAAATAATCTAAATCACTTATGTATAAAAAACTTAAATTCTCTGCGATATAACCCATTGTTTCAGCTTCTCTGACTAATCTGTCCTCTATTGAATGCATTGTTAACTCTTTAGCCTGAAGATATGCTGTTCCACCAACAGCTGCTGTAGAGAGAATGACGAGAATCAATATCGGAATTAATAATCGAGTGCGCAGGGATGGCTTTTTTAATAGATTCTTGAAATGTTGCTTCATAAAACTTTCTGCCCCTTCTCTATGATTATCTAGTTCTTTTGTATGAATTCAATTTGATTATAACAGTCGAATATTAAGTCACTGTAAAGATTTTATTAAGTATTCCTACTTAAAGTTCACAAATTTAATTTAGATTGAGTTATAATTAGAGAGAAGCTATTTTTAGGAGGAGTAATATGACAACCATCAAGAAGGCTGAAAACAAGTTTTACATAGGAGAAGATGTTAAATCCCCCCTAGCCGAAATTACTTATATCCAATCAGGAAAATCACTGATTGTAATAGACCATACGTATGTTTCAGATGACCTGCGCAGCCAAGGTATTGCTGGTAAGCTGCTTGAACAGGTCGTTTTATATGCTCGTGAGCATAATAAAAAAATAAGACCATTATGTGTCTTTGCTAAAAAGCGCATGGAAGATACACCAGAATATCATGATGTGCTTGTAGAAGAATAAGCTGGAATAAAGGATGTGTATAAACAATGTATTTATCAGTTAAAGAAACTGCAGAATATCTTTCTATGCATGAATCAAAAGTTACTGCACTGGTTCTGCAAGGGAAAATCCGTGCATTGCACGACGGAAAGCAGTTTTTAATTAACAAAGCGCAGTTTACTACACATTTTGAACAAGTAGAGAAATATCGTCTCATGATTCAAGAATATCTAAACGAACCTATTCCAGAAGATATTGATGTGAAGGATGAGGATTAAAAAATATATTTTTTTAATGCTTTTAACCATTTCTGTTGGAAGTCTATTTTTTGTGTTTCGCCCGCTTAACTGCTGCTAAACCATCTTCATTTTACCTAATTCGAGACCTTGTGGAGGCCGTTAGTAATGGAGAAGTCGATTTGCTTCCAACAGCTATGATGGTTATTTTACTTTTAGGAAGTGAAGTATAACTGTTAGATACTTGCACATCTTTATTCTATTGTAAAGGTAACAGATTATTGAACCATTCCTAATTTTCTTCCGCTATAGTGATAGGAAATCTATTAAAAAGCCTATTATTCAAACTTATTCTTTCCTCAACCCCTCTTCGTTAATTATTGAATTAATCCTACATTCAAATATAAAAATTCTACTATTAAACTAACTTCCTAATAGATATATTAACAAAAATAGGTGTGGAGTTAGGAAATAAAAACCTGTTGCTATAGAAATTGTTCAGACTGAAGTTGTTTTAAATAAATATTATCCTAAAATATAGATAATTTTTTCATTCCAAGTTGGTCGTTATAAATACTATTAGTCTTATAGATTACCTACTTTAATTATATAAAATTCTTTAGTGCTTGATGATTAGATGAATCAAAAGAGACAACGAATGTGGAGAAAGTTTGGGCGACGATTATTTAAGGATTGATGAACTTGGGAAAAATTATAACTTAAATGGAACTGGAATAAAAATTGGTATAATAGATATAGGGACCTCTAAAAGGATTGAAGTAGTTAAAGGCATAAACATTATTTATAAGAATAGCAATTACGAAGATGACCATGGTCATGAGGCACATATCGCTGGAATTTTGAAAAGTAGCACCTTTGGAGTCGCTGGCAAATCAGAAATTTATGTGGTTAAAACTTTAGATAAAAATATGATAGGAGATATTGGTAATATAGTCTTAGGAATAGATTGGCTTATTAAGGAAAATGCAGATATTATATTACTACTTTTTTGGACTTTAGAGGGTTCAAATAATTTGGAAGAGATAATTAATAAGGCGGATAAAATAAAATATTTATAGTCTCATCAACAGGAAATTTTGGTTTGGAAAAGGCATAGATGTGATGTATCCAGCAAAAAAAAACGTAATAGGAGTTGGAGCATCAAGTAAAGATGAAGATATGTAGGAATAACAGATAAAAAATCTAAAAAGAAGCAAAAACCAATATTTGCTTTAGATTACCATAAATATAAAGTTAATGGTAAGAGAACTGCAGTACTGGTGTTACATTATCATCTTGGGAGCAATTTAAATAAATATTATCCCATATATCCTAGTAAAACAAAATTAAAATAACAAATAAAATAGGAGACATATCTATGGAGAAAATATGTTATTCACTAGAAAAAAACATTTCCGAAAATGCGTTAAAAGAATTAATTGGAGATATTTTCTTAGAAGAGAAATATTACTATTTTGTAATATTTGAATATGATATAGATTTTAAAAATCTATTACTTGAGAAATACGTTAAGGTGTTTGAAAATAACAAAGTAACTATTGGTTTTTTAAACGATGATGAATTAAAATACCTGTATGAATTTTATGAGAGAGGTATTGAGTTACCGTTTGTGATAACAAACCAAAAAGTTGATATTTCATTTGAAAAGGCCTCAGCTAAGAACTATGATAGATTTTATGATTTATTTGAAGGTAATAATATTTCTCACGTTAGGATTGGATCAGACAATCAGTCTTTAATTTACATGGAGCCATAACATCAAAATATATTTGCATCACTCCGTTTCATTATGATGAAGTTTATATTTCTCTTACGTTCTAGATAGTAACAATTCTAAATTCCTTTCACATCCAATCAGAAGTGAAAGGATTTTACGTTAATACATATAATTCAGAATCTATAAACTCGGCTGCAGACATAGAATTGAAAATAATAAAGAATAGCGTCTGTAGATGGAAAAAAGACTGCTAGTAAGATAAACTAGAGAGTAGAAGTGTGTAGAACGGAGGGATTACCATCAAGCTGCTATATACACAGTTAGCAATGATTGGAGTCATTTGGGTTGGAATGCTTTTCTTTTTCAATGAAATGACAGACACAAGCAAGCTGATATTTTACGTTGTGACGTCCTGGTTCTTATTTTTAATCGTCATTGTTGTAAAAGCTCTAATCAGACAAAGAAAAGAAAAAACGAATTAGGAAGGGTTCTCTATGCTGACAGCAGAAAATTTATATAAATCATATGGAGATAAAATACTTTATAATGATTTAACCTTTACCATTGAAGAACAAGAGCGGATTGGTTTAATTGGTGTTAATGGAACTGGAAAATCAACATTACTAAAAACCATCGCCGGCATGGAGACGCCTGAAAAAGGCATAATCAAGCATGCAAAAAACTATCAAATTGAATATTTGGCACAGGATCCAATTCTCGACCCTGAATTGACGGTAATTGAACAAATCTATTATGGGGAGTCCCGGGTGATGCAACTGCTGCGTTCCTATGAGCAAGCACTGCTTAAATTACAGAATGATCCGGAAAATGTGAAGGCCCAAGAAAGATTGCTGCTTGAACAACAAAAGATGGATCAAGAAGAAGCATGGGAAGCAAATACGCAGGCAAAAACAATTTTAACGAAATTAGGCATTACAGATTTTGATAAGAAAATTGCTGCGCTTTCAGGCGGTCAAAAGAAACGAGTGGCGATTGCCAAAGCACTAATTCAGCCGGCGAATCTTTTAATCCTTGATGAGCCGACAAACCATCTTGATAATGCTACCGTTGAATGGCTCGAGAAATATCTGCAAACATATAAAGGTTCGCTATTATTGGTGACACATGATCGTTACTTTTTAAATCGAGTGACAAATCGCATCTATGAATTAGATAAAGGAAATTTGTATATTTATGATGGAAACTACGAAATCTTTCTGGAAAAGAAAGCAGAGCGCGAGGAACTTGAGCGCAGCAACGAACAAAAACATCAAAATGTACTAAGACGAGAGCTTGCTTGGCTTAAACGAGGAGCACGTGCACGTTCAACGAAGCAAAAGGCAAGAATTGAACGAATTTCCGATATGCAAGAGGAGGAATTTCACACCAGCAAAGAAGGACTGGAATTCCAAATTGGCTCAGCACGTCTCGGAAAAAAAGTAATTGAAGTAAAAGATATAGCAAAGGCATACGAAGATAAGCAGCTGTTTCAGATGTTTAGTGAACTTATTATTCCGGGAGACCGCATTGGCATAATCGGACCGAATGGTTCAGGGAAAACGTCATTGCTTAATATGCTGGCTGGAAGACTAGAACCGGACACAGGAACAATTGAAATTGGCGAAACTGTGAAAATCGGCTACTATACCCAAGGTGATGAGGAATTAGACGGTTCTAAGCGAATCATCGATTATATTAAAGAAACTGCTGAAGTTCTGCATACAGTTGATGGGACGGTTATTACTGCGGAGCAAATATGCGAACAATTTCTCTTTTCGAGAAGCGAGCAATATACGTATATTCACAAGCTTTCTGGTGGAGAGAAACGCAGGCTTTATTTACTGAAAATCTTGATGGCCGAGCCCAATGTACTGTTTCTCGATGAACCGACAAATGATCTTGATACTCAAACATTGAGTGTGCTAGAAGAATACTTGGAGCATTTTCCAGGTGTTGTGATTACGGTGTCCCATGATCGCTATTTTTTAGACAGAGTCGTTGACCGATTAATTGTATTTACTGGGAATGGAGCAATAGAGAACTTTTACGGAAATTATAGCGATTATCTTGAAAAGGCTGCAGAAGAAGCAGTAAAACAGCCTAAACCAGAGAAGAAACCTGTAAAAGAAAAGAAGAAGAAAAAGCTTTCCTACAAGGAACAAAAGGAATGGGAATCCATTGAAGATGAAATAATGGAAATGGAAGAAAAAACGGTGGACCTGGAAGCTGCTATTGCTGATGCCGGCAGTGACGCAGAAAAAGTACAGAAACTGTTTACAGAACTTGAAAGTGTGAAAACAGCACTTGATAAGAAGATGGAAAGATGGGAAGAGCTGTCTTTAATGATTGAAGCTTATGCAAGTAATGAATAAACCATTCATTTTTCGTTAAAGCTTGAATCTGACAATACTTTTGTTTTATTAGATTTGTTTTATGGGTATATACATTTGATGTAAGCAAATTACAAGTTAATAAATATATTGGAGGTAGTGTATGAAGCTGTATCAAGTACGGAAAGGGCAGTTTGTTTTTTATAAAAATGAATTGCATAAAGTATATTCTGTAAAGCCAATGTTTAAGCAATCAATTCATATGTATCGTCTCAAGGATATGGAACAGATTTTGACACGGGCGAGTGAAATTGAACTTTATAAACCGCGACATAATGATACATTCATTTTTTATGGAAAACGATATACGATTGATAAAGATAAGAAGCCGGAGCCTGGTGATTATATTTTAATTACAAGGCCTGCTCCCGACTTTTTAGACCATTATTCATTAAATGAAATTGAAAAGGTTTCAAGTGTTGATGATGGAAGTGTTACGACAACAAAAGATAATGGAGTAAAGCATCATGAATATGTCGTGCTTGTACCTGGAAAGTCAGAGGCAAGTCAGGAAATTGCTTATTATGATAAGAATCTCGTCCCTGAAGAACAGCGTCTTCAAGACGAATCGATTTCCTATCTGGCCGAAAGGGATGTAACTTTACAGCCCTATGTTGGTGACATATATATTGATAAACGCAGCAACACAAAAGCGATGGTCATTGCTATTACAGAAACGGAAGTAACTTTCGGACACGGGCTGAATGTGCACGTGGCTGAATTGCTTGATGAAGATAACTATGAATTGGTTTATCGTTTTAATTCTTAACAGTAGAATGAAAAGAGCAGCCTTTCACGAAAAGAGGCTGAGACAAAAGAAATATAACATATTAAAATCCGAACGATACCTTCGTTCGGATTTTATTTAGTCTCCTGATTACTTAACTTCAGAACAATTCTTCAAATTCACCCGCAGCCTATCCGCATTTGCTTTCCGGGGGAGGCTTTGAATCTTCCTATCTTGATTGTAGGGTGCAATACAGTGTTAGATTGACAAGGGCAGCTGGCCAGTTGTTAATTTTCAAAAATTGGCCAGCTGTTTTCTTTAGCAATTTGTCTCATTTTATCTTTAGGATTTACGATAACTGGCTGATCGGCATAATGGAGCAGCGGAATATCACTTTCACTGTCAGCATAAGCCCACACTTTGGTTTTTGCTGGATCTTTACCAGAATGCTCCAGCCAATTGTTTACCGCGTGTACTTTTTCTTTGCCATTAACAACAACGCCTGTACCACCAGTACATTTTCCAAAAGAGTCAAAAGTCAGATCTGTACCAACAATTATAACTTCAAGATTTAATCTTGCTGTAAGCGCACGTAGAAAGGGTGTTAATGCACCGGAAAGAATCATTACCTGGTTTCCTTTTGCTTGCTCATCTTGAATTAATTGTACAAGCTCTTGATTAATATCAGACTTTCCTGCTTCGACAAGATGCTGGAAAAACGATGCGAGCTCTGCTTCTGTTTTTCCTTTAAATGTTTTCGCAAATGATTTAAAAAAGTGAATGCGTAAAGCATTTTTACCTTTGAACACTCCAAGTAAAAGGGCTTGTAGCGAACCAACGACAACAGTAGTCCATTCGCGGATGCCGAATTCTTTTTTCCCTGCCTGGAACATTAATTTGAATGAATCACCTTGAAATAATGTACCGTCAAAATCTACTGTAACGAGCTGCAAATGATATCCCTCCATAAATTAAAGCTGTGTGCGAATTTCCCATAACTCCGGGAAAAAATAATGATCAAGAACCTTCTTCAAATAACCGACACCAGAAGAACCGCCAGTCCCTGATTTATAGCCAATTATTCTTTCGACTGTCTTCATATGACGGAAACGCCATTGCTGAAACCAATCCTCAATATCGACCAGCTTTTCAGCGAGCTGGTACAAGTCCCAATATTTATCTGGATTCTTATAAATAACGAGCCAGGCTTGTTCGACGGACTGATTCCTTGCATAGGCTGCAGAAAAGTCACGTTCGAGAATTACTTGATCAATTGGAAAGCCAGCTTTTGCGATTGCTTGAATGGCAACATCATATAAACCGGGGTTCCGATATGCCTTCTCCAGCCGGCGGTATAATGGGGCGTCATGCTTATAAATTTCAAGAATATAGTCTGTTTTATAGCCAAGTAAAAATTCCACTACCCTGTATTGATAAGATTGAAATCCTGAAGCATTTCCAAGCTCCCCGCGAAATTCGACATATTCACTTGGTGTCAGGGTTGAAAGCACATCCCATGCTTGGATAATTTGTGCTTGAATTCTCGAAACACGTGCAAGCATTTTAAAAGATGTTTGCAGTTTATCTTCTTGGACGGCTTTAATTGCTGCTTCGATTTCATGAATGATTAGCTTTAACCAGAGCTCGCTTACCTGATGAATAATAATAAACAGCATTTCATCATGATGGCTGGATTTTCGATTTTGGCTTGCAAGCAGAGTATCCAATTCAAGATAATCACCATAGGTCATTTTCTCTTTAAAATCAGTCTGGATATTTTTTTCCTTTGAAAATAGGTTCTCCTTCTCATTCATCACAAATCCTCCTCGGCAATTGGTCTGATAATGGCTCTCACAGGGCTTGCATCTGCGCCGGCAATTTTAAGCGGAAGTGCAATCATTTCATAAAGACCAGCTTTTACATGATCGAGCATGAGGTTTTCCAGTATATAAATGCCATTTTGATATAAAGCATGATGGGTTGCAAGGTCCTTACTGCTTACAGCATCTACGGAAGGCATATCAACTCCAAGAAGTTTTACATGTTGTGATGCAAGATACGCGGCAGCATCCGGATCAATAAAAGGCATTGTTTCTGGAAAGACATTTGGATTATTTGGCAATGCGGTTTGCAA